>CAZANL010000214.1:3394-7615 GCA_964486115.1 uncultured Planctomycetota bacterium | reverse complement strand
GACCTTCATCAAGGACTTCAAGCCGATCACGATGAAGATGGCCAAGAACCAGATGACCACGCTGGATCCGGCAAAGATTACCGGCCGGTGTGGTCGCTTGATGTGCTGTCTGCGGTACGAGGATGATAATTATGTCGAGATGAAAAAGCAGCTGCCGCGCAAGGGCAAGAGGGTGCGGACTCGGGAGGGAACCGGGGTTGTCGTCGGTTATGATGTGCTCGCGCAGCGTGTCACAGTGTCGCTGGATGGTGGACGGCGGCAGAGTTTTCCCGCCCAAGAGGTGCTGAGGCTGGAGAAGAAGGGCAAGAACAAGAAGAAGGAGCGGCTCGACGAACATCTTTACCTGACCGTGGCGCCGCTGTGGCAAGACCGGGTGCCAGACGCGACGGTACTCTACTCCCTCGTTGCTGCTGATGTGATCGGGCGGTACCAGGGGATGCTGGGACACGATGTCCACTTCCCGGTGATCCTGGCTCGCTATCCGGCCTTGGTCCAGAGTGGCGAGCGGGAACTGGGCCCCGAAGGGCAGTTCATCAGTCAGGTGGGACGTATTCTCGATCGGTTCCAGATCCGTCGCAACCAGTTGTTCCAGACCAGCAGTCCACACCACCAGCGGACTGTCGCGGACTTCTGTCGGCGTCTGCTCAAGGTCGGTGACCTCTATCGCCAGGACTTCAGAGGGTGGCAGTGCACGAGATGTTACATGTGCATTCGCTGGGCCGGGGAGGAGCGAGAGCAATGTCTACACTGCGGCTCTCACCTGGAGAAGGTCGAGGGGCCCTGCTACTTTTTCAAGCTATCGAGTTATCAGCGCAAGCTGCTGGCGACGATCCAGACGGGTGACGATCGGGTCAAGCCGCAGATCCTCAAGCTAGAGCTAGAGAGTCGCCTCAAGCGGGGGCTGGAAGACACGGTGATCGCCCGCAGCTCCTACCGCCGAGGGCTCTCGGTGCCGGGCGACGAGGACTTCCAGCTGGCGGGTTGGTTCGAGTCGCTGCTGGCGTACGTCTCTTGCCTTCTGGACGAAGACAAGAACGAATTGTTTTATCAGTACTGGCCCGCTCAGTACCAGCTGGTCAGTAAGGATTGGCTGTGGAATCACGGGGTGTTGTGGCTGTCGATGCTGCTGGCCAGTAAGATCGATCTGCCCCGACGACTGATCGTTCATGGTCGGTGGACCGGTTCGGCCGAGCCGGCCAACCTGACGGCGTCTGGCTCGTTCATGATGATCGACGAGGCTGAAGAGAGCGACCCGGGGGTAGGGTTCGAGCGGCTGGCCGAGGAATTCGGCAGTGACAGTTTGCGCTATTACTTTCTGCGGGACGTGCCCTTTGGCCTGGATGCGGAGTTCCACCGGGAGCACTTCCTCTACGAGATCGAGCAAGAACTGGGCAAGGATCTCGGCAAGCTAGTCAGCCGTGTCTTCACGATGGTCGAGAAGTACTTCGATGGCGTGGTTCCGCCCGCATCGGAGGATGGGCCGGACCGGCGTATCAAGGAACTGCTGCAAGACGTCTATTATGACGTCAGGGACAACCTGCAGCGGCTGCAGTTTAGTCTGGTGCTGAGAAAGCTGCGCGAGGCCTGGCGCAAGCTGGGGGGCTATCTGGACGAGGTCAAGCCGTGGAAGTTGGCCAAGAATGACGAGATGCGATCGACTCTCTCGAATATCATCTATAGCATATGTGAGTCGATCCGGATCCTGTCGGTCTTCTTGTGGCCGATCATGCCGGAGACGGCCGAGGCACTGCACGAGAAGCTGGGTATCTCGGGCTGCTTCGACTTCTCGACCAGCATCAAGTGGGGCGGTTTGGCGCCGGGCGCGAAGATCGACAACGAGCAGTTGATCTTCCCCTACGACAACTTCATGGACCTGCCTCGGGATGCCGGGGCCGAGCGTGTGACCAAGCGGCGAGTAAGACATTGAGTGACATCTATCAGGGTATCCGAAGTATTCTGGAGGACGATCCGCGGTACTCTCGTGCGGCCTACTTCTTCCTGTTCGAGGCCCTCGAGCACACGCTCAAGCTCCGCGAGCAGGACGGGCACGTCAGCGTCGAGAACCTGCTCGAGGGCATTCGTTTGCTGGCGATTGCGCGGTTCGGTCTTCTGGCCAAGACCGTCTTCAACGACTGGGGCGTACATGCGACGGAAGACTTCGGCGAGATCGTGTTCAACTTGATCGAGCGAGACCTGATGCGCAAGACCGATTCGGATTCGCGCGATGATTTCGCCGACGGCTACGACTTCGAGGTGGCGTTCGTGAGCAGTTTTCAGCTGGAGCCGGAGGAGCTGGAGCTACCCCGGGACCAGGCGGTCTAGCGGCCCCGCCCGAGCGTCGGTCGTTCCTGCCTCGCTGCTACCCTTCGTACAGAGCTTTCCGGCTGGGTTCGCTCGGACGTTGGGTCACGTACCGATCATCGAGCTCAGCGGCGTGAATCAGGGAGGCGCTTTCGAACGAGAATCAGCGCTTCCTGCAATGCATCGTGGTCATTCGAAGAGTTCAATAACACTTTGGCTGCTGGTGCGGGTTTGATGACGAGCTTCGGATAGGCCGTGTCGTCGAGCAGGGTCCTGAAATAGTGTGTGGGCTCGCTGAAGACGGCCCAGTATTTCCGCCCTTCGTAGATCACGGTTGCAATTGAGTGAAAGACCTCATGTCTGATCCCGCTAAGCAGACCATATTGTCGTTCTAAATCGGCGTATCCGACATATTGAGTCTCGGTTTAGCCGCGATTTGCCCTGGCTTGAGCAGTTGTACGAACCTGGGCGACGACAGCCTTATCCTGATTCCTGAAGTGAGCGCCCCCGATGGTGTCGATGCTGACATAGAGAAGCACCACGACCCCGATCTTGGCTCCCAGTCCGAGCAGGCCGCTTGTCACAGATCGTCCGATGCGTTCGTGGCAATACCCGGATAACAGTCCGAGCCGGCCCTCTTTTCTGGTCCCATTCGGGTCGTTTTGCGTCATCATTCGGCTCTCCTGGTTCGGTAGGGTCCTGATCGCGCCAATCACTACAACCGCTTTCCGTTCGGGGTGTGGGCCTCCGGTCTGACGGTTTCAATGCGCTTTCCTCCTGCTGCTTTCATGACTTAATCGAAAATTTGCGAAGAGTCACTCACTCCACCCTGGCCTGTTTCTATGCTGTTCCCCCCCGCAGTGGAGGGTTCGACATGGGGCTTGCCCTTGCCTGTCCGCTTGCTGAGCACGCGCATGGGACGGCAGCAAGATGGCAACAGCAAACCATCGAGTGACCTCTCTCTTGGGGAGTCTTTACCGGCTGGGATCTTGGACGAAAAATATGACATTCGGGCAAAGAAGGCCAACTCCTCGGGCGCCATCGCTGACACATCATCCGAGGGTGCTGATCCGTCCCGCTGATAGTCCATGTGCCTCGAAAAGCGGCAGATCGGGGCGTTCTCGCAACGGGAAGGACTGAGGTGACGGGGATCGAGGCGTCGCCATTTCCCTGCCGGTCATGAAGAGATGGTGTCCTGTTGACGTTCTAAGCCAATCGCTCACCTCATCTGGCTAGGGCGGAGTGGGTTCGACCGCCTACCGAGCTCCGGCGGAGTGCCGGCTCCTTTTGATTGGGTTGTGGACGACATTCCCTGGCACGCAATGTGCACTGGTATCCCAGTGGCCCAGGAGCGGATCGTGGGCAAAAGGCACCAAAACAGCGGGGGGCGCGACTGATGCAGGTGAATCGAGTCATCGCACTTGAGTTGTATCTCAATGACATCAAGAAAATACGATTGCTGACCGCGGACGAGGAGAAGTCGCTGACTCGGAAGTACCAGCAGAAAGGCGATCTTATGGCTAGAGAGCGGATGATCACCGCGAATCTACGCCTGGTCGTCAATATCGCCAAGCGGTATAGCAAGCTGGGACTGCCGCTGATGGACTTGATCGAAGAGGGCAACCTGGGTCTTATGCAGGCAGTCGAGCGGTTCGATCCTGACAGAAATTGTCGGTTTTCGACCTACGCCACGTGCTGGATCAAGCACGCCATCTGCCGTGCCTTGACCGACAAGAATCAGGTCATCCGGATCCCCAGTTACATGCGCAAGATCCTGGCCAAGGCCAAGGCCCAGGCGGCCGTACTGGCAGCTAGCGGCGTGAATCCGACACCTCGCGAGATTGTCAAGGGTTTGGCGATTCCTCCGAAAAGGCGGGCCATGGTGGAGGGAGCGATCGTCACGAGCAACAGGCTGGACGC
>CAZANL010000214.1:0-3384 GCA_964486115.1 uncultured Planctomycetota bacterium | reverse complement strand
ACGCGGTCAAGAGCCTGAATCACATCTGCGCTCAGAAAGATATGCTCGAGGACAACCGCAGCGCCCGCGATCTGAGCCGCGTCCACGAGAAGTTCGAGCACGAGCGCCTGCTCGAGTTACTCGACCAGATGGATCGTCGCAAGGCAGACGTGGTCCGGATGCGATTCGGCATCGGTGGGCTCAACCCTATGACACTAAAGGAAATAGGTAATTGTGTCGGGCTCACGAAGGAACGTATCCGTCAGATAGAGAAAGAGATGCTGCGCAAGCTGCGGGTGCTGATGGAGCCAGTCGGAGAAGCGGCCTGACAAAATACGTCACAAGCTACCCCGGGTCTGACGCAAAGTATCAGGTTTTGCGGGTCACGTCCCGCGCGAGCCGTATCCCGATAAAGATCGATTGGCTGTGAGGCGTCTGACGAAAACGAAAATAATTGCGTACCGCATCTTCCACCGAATCGAAGGCCCCACCTCTCAGGACCTTGTGCTTGCCACTCGTGGGACCCGTCGGGTTCTTACTGGGTGACTTGGCGTAGTACTGCTTGTCGTACCAGTCCTCGACCCACTCCCAGACGTTGCCGCACATCGACACGCAGCCGAAGGGGCTCTTGCTCTCGGGGTACTGATTAACAGACTCCACCCTGCCTGCCGTTCGCATGTAGTTGCACTGCGTCTGGTCGATTTCGTTGCCCCAGGGATAAATTCGTGCATCGGTGCCGCGCGCGGCAAACTCCCACTCCGCCTCGGTCAGCAGGCGCTTGCCCGCCCACTGGGCGTACGCGATCGCGTCGTACCATGAGATCAGCACGACGGGGTGGTCTCCCGTCCCGGGTGGGTACTTGTCCCTGTTCCAGTTGTAATCCATGGTCCACGGTGCATTGACGAACGGCGAGCGGTGCCCCGTCTTGAGCAAGAACATTCGGTACTGATCGTTGGTCACGGGGTAAATGTCGATCAGGTAGGGAGCCACTGTGACCTCGTGAACCGGTGAGGAGTTGGCTTCGTCCGCCTGCCCCATCAGGAAGCTGCCTCCCTGGACCAGGACCATGTCGTTGGGGATCCTGGTCGAGGTGCGAGCCGGCCTGGCTGTCTCGCTGATCAGGGGCGAGTGTTCTCCGACGGTAATGACGGTGGGAAAGGAACCGCTCTCCTCCTCGCGCAGCAGATTCTTGACCACCTGTCGGCACTCACGCAGCGTGCAGCGCATGTCTGGATCTGTCTCGGTCGCCCGGCGCACCAGCGACATCAACACGTCATCGATTCCAGTCTCTGAGGATAGATCCTGGAAAGGGTTCCAGCGCTGTCCGGTCAGCACCTCGAATAGGATCATGCCCAGCGCGTAGATATCCGCCGGTTCCTCGGCGTCAATCGCGCCGCCCTGCTCGGGAGCCAGGTACTCCAGCGGGAGCCCGGAAGCTTCGAGTGATCCGTCACCCGGTTGCAGCAGGCACATCAACGAAAAGTCTCCGATGCGGACCCTGTTGTTTGGCTCGAGGAAGATGCAGGACGGTTTGAGGTTCAGGTGGACCACGTCTCCGGCATGGCTGGCCAGCACGTGCTTGCACAAATCGCCGAACAGCGTGATTGCCCTGATCTTCTGCAGCGGGCCTTCGTTGTCCAGCACCTGCCGCAGGCTCCATCCGCGGACGTATTCGCCGGTCAGGATGTAGTGAGAACGGAATTTTCGCAGGTCGTATACCGGGATCAGGGCCGGGGTTGTTAGCTGTCGTAATTGCTTGATCTGCTGAATGAACAGCGGCATGCGTTCTGGGTTTTCCGTGAGCCTGGGGTTGAGGACGCGCAACGTACAGACACGGTTTTCCTTGATCTCCCGGACCCGAAAGAGAATTCCCATTCCGCCGGCACCGAGGATCGACAAGATCTCGAACTCCTCGGGAACGATGCAGAGTCGCTTGTCGAGCCTCATCGCCTCGTTGTAGCTACTGAGTGCGTTGGAGTGCTGTCCGTGCTTGATGTAGGCCTGGGAGAGGTTGAAGTGAGCCTTGGCCATGTTCGGCTGCAGATTGATCGCTCGGTTATAGAGTTGAATCGCCTTCGCGTACTGGCCGAGCGCGAAGTACTGGTTGGCCCGGTTGAAGACGTGTTCTGGGTTGTGGCCGACCTCCTCCTCCTCCTCTGCCAGCGCGGTCCCTTGCTCGAGCGGCATCACGTACTGGTCGTCCTCCAGCTTGCGGATCTCGAACATGTTTTCGCCGACCGTGAAACGCTGGGTGTCGGATGGTCGCTTCCGTTCGAGCGCCACGTAGAGCTCATTCAGGTTGGCCAGGATAGGCGACATCGTGGCCTGGTAGGTTTCACGAGTCTTGGCATGCTGCTGGGCGACCTCGATCCGCTTGGGCAGGTTGGCGCTCAGTGCCTGCAGCGTCGGTAGCGCGGCACTGGATTCCACGCGCTGCAGACGGTCGGCCGTCTCGGACTCGTTGAAATGCTGCATCGTCTCGAGTAGCTGCACCACTTCCGGGATCGAACGAATCTCCTCGGTGAAGAAATATAGTACGCCCCCCTCGAGATAACGGTAGGCATCCTTGGCGGTGAACAGCGGTGAGGTGTCGAGCACCTCTTGTTTCAGCGCATCTTGGATGAAGATGCTGCCCAGTCGCGCCTGCATCCGGAGGGCGCGTGGGTTCAGGATCGCCTCGGAGAAGGCCAGAGTTTGTAGGACCATCTCCTCGTTGAGGGAGTTCAAGCCGAAGATCTTGTCCAGGCGCGACATCACCCGCTTGCAGTCATTGACGGCCTGCTCTCGCTGGCGTTCGACTTCCAGCGGGGTCCCTTGCAGGCCGGCGGCCTTGAACACCGCCTCGAAGGACTCGATCGACGACTGCGGAATTTCAGGCATGCCACCTAGCCCATTGAAGGCGATGGTCAGCACGCGCAGGCTGTGACGCAGCGCTTGGCGGACGGCGCTGCCGATTCGGCTCGCGGAAAGGTTGGTCTTCTGCAAGCGCTCTACCAGCGCACCGGCGGAGAGTGGCGTCAAGTCCCTGGCGAGCAGACCGACGGACACCTCGTACGTGAGCCAAGTAAGCAGGGCCTGAAGTGGTCTCATGACTTATCTAATATTATGGGAGATAGGGCGGTTTTCAATCCAGTATCAGACGTAAGATAAATGTGCTACGAGAGTTGTTGTCAGATTCCCCCGTTCTTGAACGCACCTCAGGAGCCGTTCTCGTGCAGTCTGATCATGTGTGCGGGGCTGCTGGGGGCAATCCTGCCGCGACTGGCAAGTTGAGATGCCCTGGGCCAGTTCACCTGCCAGCCGATGAAACGGCGGGAAAGTTTGGGGGTATCACATTGTTTCATTGTGCGGTCAGGTGGGCGATGCACAGGAGCAATCCGAAAGCCAGTGCTGGAAACAGGAGCC
>CAZANL010000213.1:495-7633 GCA_964486115.1 uncultured Planctomycetota bacterium | reverse complement strand
GCCGATGCGAACGCTATTGACGGTGCTGGCGGTGATCGTCGTGACCGCCTGTGGTTCGACTGACGAGAAGTACCGTTCGCCTTTCATCGGCTCGATGAGCGTGGGCGGCAAGGGTCAAAGGAAGGGTCCGGGCCTGGATCCGGGTGCTCGGAAGGAGTACTCCCTGGAAGATATGCAGGAGAGCGCTGACAAGATCAACCGTCGCGTTCAATCACGCTAGCTCCCTTCTCGATCCGCTCAGATGCTCTATCGTCGCGGCTGGATGGCCCTCGCCGCTTGCGTGCTGCTTGCGATCACCGCCTATCTGGGCGGCCACGCGATCAACGTGCCGGTGCGCTACAGTCTGGACAGCCTCTTTTTGTCCAAGGACCAGAAACTCGAGGATTACGAGCGCTTCGTCAAGGATTTCGGCAGCGACGATAATGTGCTGCTGGTGATGTACGAGGCCGACGACGTCCTCGGGGAGAGCTCGCTGAGAGCGCTGGCCGAGACGGGTCGGCGGCTGGAGCGCGTCCCGGGGGTCGTGAACCAGGCCAACCTGGTCGAGGTCGTGCATCTGCTGGATCAGCTTCGCCGGGGCGCGCTGTTCACCGGGTTTTCCAAAGAAATCCGGGATCTGCCGGGGCTGCTCCGACGCGCCTCTCAGTTGCGCCAAGGCCTGTTGGACGAGGGCTCTTGCTTCGAGGGAACGCTGTTGAGTTCCGACGCCAGGGCAACGCTGATCTACCTCCAGATCTCTGCGGAAGCCCGGTCCGACAGCAAGCTGCGAGCCGCGCTGCTGGCCGGTGCGCGGGGGATCTTCGCCGATGTGGCAGCCCGGTATGGCGGACGGTTCTCGCTGGCTGGGATCCCGGTGATCGAAGCTCAGTACGAGGTCCAGGTGCTCAACGACCAGCGGATATTCCTGCCCGCCGGCGTGCTTCTGTTCGTGGTGCTGCTAGCGCTCTATTTCCGTCGATTGCTGGGTGTCCTCCTGCCGATGATCTGCATCGTGGCTGCGATCAGCTGGACGATCGGCATCCTGACCTTGACCGGGGGGTCGCTGAATATCGTCACGGGTTCCCTGCCGGTTCTCTTGATGGTGATCGGTGTGACCGACGCGATCCATGTGATGGCGACCTACTATCGCCGGCTGAGCGACGGGGACGCACCGATCCTGGCACTGCGCGAGACGTTTCGCGAGATGCGTGTGGCCTGCTTCATCACCTCGTTCACGACGGCTGTTGGCTTCCTTTCACTCGTCCTGGTCAACGTCGAGGTCCTTCAGCGATTCGGTCTCTACGCGGCGCTGGGGCTGATGCTGTGCTATCTGCTGACGATGGGGGGCATCTGGATCGGGCTGGTTTTGACGGGTCGGGAGAGGCAGTCTGGGCCGCCTGCCGAGTTGCCCGCACCCGACCCGGTCGACGCTCCCCCTGGGCCCGTGGGGCTGCTGCCAGGGTTTGGGCTGGCGCTAGGCATCCTGGCCTTTTCGTTCTTCGGCTGGGTCATCTTCAAGCAACTCAGGCCGGAGAGCCGCTGGTTTCAGGACTTCGACAGGTCCGCTTCGATTTATCGAGATGCGATGCGGATCCAGGAGAAGGTCACCGGCGTTTTTGCGCTGGAGATCGTCCTCGAAGGCGACTCCGGTGAGTGGTTGCGACCGGAGCGACTTCAGGCGCTGGCCGCGGCGTCTCGGGATCTGGAGCGGCTGGTTGAGGTCACCTCGGTCCACTCACTGGCCGATCTGCTTGCGGAGGCGAACTACTGGACTGTCGGCAAGCGCGAGATCCCTCGCAATGCTCGGCAGATCAGGGCGATGATCGACACGGTCAAGCGGCGTGGTGGCGGTAGGATGCTCAAGCGACTGTATTACCAGGACAAGATTCATCTCACGGTCCGGATGCGCGACATCGGTTCGCGCAGATTCCAGCCCTTGGCCAGGCAGATTCGATCTGATCTGGCACGACACGGCATCAAGCCTCGCGGCAGTCACAAGGTGATCTACACGGGCAAGAGCGTGCTGGCGGGTAGAGCGATGGACGAGGTGGTGCGCAATATGGTCTCGAGTCTCGGGTTCGCGCTGATATTCATCTCACTGACGATGGTCGTGTTGTTTCGCTCGATCAAGATCGGGCTGCTTTCGATGGTTCCCAACGTCTTTCCGATCGTCGTCACGCTGGGGATGATGCCGCTGATCGGTGTCGACCTCAACTTCTCGACGATGTTTGTTTTCTCGATTGCGCTGGGGATCGCTGTCGACGACACGATCCATGTTCTGGCGCGTTACCAGTACGAGCAGCAGTTCGGACTGGATGGCGTGATCCAGCGAACATTGCGTTCGGTGGGTAAGGTGATCGTGGCCACCACCTTCTTTCTGATGGCTGGAGTTTCGGTGCTCTACCTGTCAGATTTTCGCTTCTTGCACAACTTTGCGCTGCTGATGCAAGTCACACTGGTTGCAGCGCTTGTCGGAGATCTGGTCATCCTTCCGGCGCTGCTTGCGCTGGTGAATCTACCGTGCCCGGATAGCAAGTGAGGGCGGTGGCCCATCTGTCAGCAGTGCCCTTGGTGCGGTGGCTGAGGGGATAACTGCGAGTGGACAGTGCCGAAATTCGGGCATAAAATCAGGCTCGACGTGAGATTCGAAATATTCAACGACAAGCTGCGGAAGTTGCGGTGCTGGAGGCTGTACTGGTTTCGCGTACCGCCTGGCAGCAGCCGACCTGGGTTGATCCTGTTCCCGTGGAGTCCATGCCGTCTGGCTTGTGGGCTGGCCGGAATCCTCGACATCCACCGTGGGGTGGCGCCGGTGTCGGAGAGTACGCTGGCGTCATTGGCTCAGGTGATCCTCGAGAAGCCGCTCGACCTCGCGTCTGATGGCAGGGGAGGGGAGGAGTTTCTGGGTGGCTGGGCAGCGCTGAATTCGCTGCGCGAGGCGGTCCAGGCTCGCCGCTGTGGACCTGGCCTGCAGGCCCTGCTCGCCGATGGCGAGGCAGAGGAGGAGGCCCGTCGGCTGGCGGACCAGCTGAGCACCTTTATCGAAGGTCAGGAAGCTGGGCTGAGCCGAGTCGCGGATCAGTTGCCGTCGGCGGCGTTGGAGGAGTATCAGCGGCGGCTCGTCCGCCTGAAGGATGCTGCCTGGACTCTGGGCTGTGAGGTGCTGCGGGCAGTCGATGGCGTTCGCGAGCTCGGCGCCGATGCCCGGCTGACCGGCGATCGGGTTCTCGAGTTATACCGGATTCACAACACCTTGGAGAACCTCAACCGACTGGAGATCCGCGGTCGCGACTCCGCGGGCCTGTCGTTGATCTTCAGTTATCCGGGGGATTCGTGGGATCAGGTGCAGCGTCGGGTCGTCGGCAATGGCAAGGAGAGCCAGCTCTCCAGCCGACTCGAGGCAAGATTCAGCAGCGGCGCGATGGTGATGCGTCCGCCGAAGAATGGTCGCCCGGGGTCGGTGACGGTTGGCTGGCGTGTGGCAGCCGAGATCGGCAAGCTGGGCGAGAACGTCAACTTCCTCCGCCGTGAGATTCGTACTGATGGGCTGCTGGCGGATTTGCTGGATACGGCCTATTCCGATCTGACAGTGACGGCCCACACAAGATGGGCGTCGAATGGCATCATCAACCTGCCCAACTGTCACCCGCTGGACAACCTCAGCCTGAGTGAGTCGGACAATGGCTACGAGCCGCCCGAGGCCACGATCCACGTGGTACTCAATGGCGACATCGACAACTACGAGAGCCTGCGGACTTCTTTCGAGGCTTTCAGCGGCCGGCGGATCGAACCTCAGGTGACGACCGACGCGAAAATCATCGCTCTGGAGGTCGAGCGCAATTATCTGGAGGTCGGAGATCTGCAGGAGGCGTTCCGCTTGGCCTGCAGCGCGTTCGATGGGTCGTCGGCGATCGCGATGCACAGCGATCTGGAGCCCGGCAAGGTTTTCTTGTCGCTGAAGGGCAGCGGACAGGCTCTGTACATCGGACTGCTCCAGGACGGTGGCTATGTCTACGCCTCCGAGGTCTACGGGCTCGTCGGGCAGACTTCGCGTTACCTGGCAATGGACGGGGAGGCGGGGGGGCAGGTCGTCGTGCTGGACGCCCATTCGGAAGGTGGTCTGGCCGGGATTCGCGCTCTGCAGCACGATGGGACGGCGATCACGCTGAGCGTCGAGTCGAATATCCGTCAGGCGCAGATCACGACTCGTGATATCGACCGCGAGGACTACGAGCACTACTTTCTCAAGGAGATACACCAGTCACCAATCTCGGTAGAGAAGACGCTGCGGGGCAAGTTCACGATCGAGGATGGTGAACCGGTTTTCAACTTTGGCGACGAGATCCTGCCCGAGCGACTGAGCGACCGGCTGACCAGCGGCAGCATCCGCAAGATCCTGCTGATCGGCCAGGGGACGGCAGCTGTTGCGGCCGAGGCGATCGCGCTATTTTTCTGCGAGTATCTGGGCGGTAGCGGACCGGTGATCAGTGCGCTGAAGGCCTCTGAGCTGTCTGGTTTTCACCTGCGGCCATCGATGGAGGACACCTTGGTGATCTGTGTGACCCAGAGCGGGACCACGACCGACACCAATCGCGCTGTCGAGATGGTCTGTGCTCGGGGTGCGGCGACGATGGCGATCGTCAATCGACGAGACTCGGCGATCACCGAGATGGTGGATGGGGTGTACTACACCAGCGATGGGCGCGACATCGAGATGTCGGTCGCATCGACCAAGGCGTTCTACAGCCAGGTGGCTGCGGGGCTGGTGATCTCCCTGCGCCTGGCCCACCTGCTGGGCACTCGGTCGCCGGACCGCATCGGTCGCTCGTTGAGCGAACTGAAGCAGCTGCCACGCTTGATGCGTCGGGTTCTGCGGCGTGGCGATGATATCGATCAAGCCGCTCGCCATGCCGCACCGACCAGGCGCCACTGGGCGGTGGTCGGCAGTGGGCCGAACTTCGTCGCAGCTCAGGAGGTGCGGATCAAGCTCTCCGAGTTGTGCTACAAGTCGATCGCCTGCGACGTGATCGAGGACAAGAAACACATCGACCTTTCGAGCGAGCCGTTGGTGATCGTGCTGGCCGCTGGCAACCCGGAATCCGTGCTGGGTGATCTGGTCAAGGACGTGGCGATTTTCAACGCCCACAAGGCATGTCCGATCGTCTTTGCCAGTGACGAGGCCGAGGCGTTCCGGCCGTACGCCGAGTCTCTGATCGAACTCCCGGAGACGGACCGGGTGCTCTCGGTCGTGCTCAACACGCTGGCCGGCCACCTCTGGGGCTACCATGCGGCGCGGGCGATCGAGCATACCGCGGTGTTTCTGGCGGGTGTTCGCAGCTTTCTTGTCGGACAGCTGACCGAGGCGAGCGATCTGTACGCCCTGATCTACCAGCCGACGTTTCGCCGTCAGCTGGTGGAGATGGAGACGGAGTTCATTCAGCGCTTGCGTCGGGGGGAGTTCAACGCGGCGCTCTCGACCGATGTGGGTGCCGAGCTGGCGCTGTTGTTCAGCTATCTTTCGGGACGCGCTGACCTGGCTGGCTTTCAGGTCGCTTTTGATGCTCCTCCAACGCCTGAGGGGCTGACCAGTTTGTTTCTGACAGTGATCAGCCGGGCGATCGACGAGCTCTCCCGGCCGATCGATGCGATCAAGCATCAGGCCAAGACCGTGACGGTCGGGACCAGCCGCCATGAGGAATTACCACGCGGTGTGCTGTTCGACGCGGCGGGGCAGGTGGGTGTCAAGCTCCACGACATCCAGTACCAGGATCTTGCGGAGCTAAAGCGGCTGCAGGCGGCGGTTGCGTGTGTGACAGGCATGATCCACTACCGCATCACTGGCTTGCCGGTCGACGGAGTTCCCGTCGAGCAGACATTGATCGAACCGGTCGAACGGCATGGGCTGTCAGCTCAGCTTCAGACACGCACGGCGGGTGGGGTTCCGATCCAGGGCACCAAGCGAACGATTGTCCGCACGCGAAAGATCTATGTCGGAATCGGCCGGGGAGACTCGCGGCAAATCCTGATCGTGCCCCTGTATTCGGCGGACCAGCTGGTCGAGGGCCTGCTGTTGTGTCATCTGGAGTTCGTCGAGTCGCTAGACATCGAGCAGAAGATTCACGTGCTGGGTGTGAGGTACGAGGATCTCAAGAACTCGGTGATCGAGGCCAACCGCCAGTGGGACGATCAGCTACTGGGTGCGCTGTCGCCCCAGGACCTATTGATCCGGCGCGTCGAACAACTGGCGGAGAGTTTGGGGAGCGGCTGATCATCTCCCGCGCCTTGCCGGTCCTCTGCTGTCTGGGGCTGTCCCTGGCCATCTTGGTCCCGGCCGGGGCAACTGTCGAGATCGTCAAGCTGGCCGCGACCAAGATACAGTCTAGCCAGCCGGATCAGCGTACAGGGACGCGCTACGCCTTTCATCTGACGGTGGCCAACCGCTTCCCGGTCGACATCAAGACCTTCTCGGTCCGCCTGGTCTACGACTCGATGGTGACCGGCCATCTGAGTCAGCAATCATTCGTCCAGCGCATCGATCGGATCGTTCGTTCGGGTGAAGTCGTCGGCATGACGATCCAGCGACGGGTGGCTTCCCACGGCGACTATGCTCTGGACGGGCAGAAGCTGCGGGCGCGGATCGAGTATTTCGACTTCTCAGCCAGCAACTTACCGCTGCAACTGCACCTGCTGGGCCGGCCTGAGGTGGGACTGCGGCCGGCGCTGTTGCGCTCGATCGGAACGCCGGGCAACTTCTCGCCCGAGTCCCTGAATGCAGTCTGGAAACGATTGCGCGAGACACCTTGGCGCGACAAGTACGGTATCTCGGCCTGGCTCGATCAAATGTATCGTAGCCACTCGGGTACGGTCCACGAGTTTCTCGTCTCCTTCAGCCCCACGCCCCGCTACCGTCTTGGCTTCACCCGATTACTGCAGCAGGTGGCGTTGTCGATGGGGCTGGCGCGAGGGCGTGAACCGCAGGCTGCACCCCAGCTGTTCGCCTTATTGCGTGACTTGCTTCCGTTGCACTATCCACGTGGTCGGCGTGCGTTCCTGGCGATCGGGCCGGAGGCCTGGCCCCGACTCGTAGCCGGATGGCTCGACCCGGAGGAGGCGGGTCGCATGGTGGCCGAAGTCTGTTCGGTGAGTGTTCCTCCAGTAG
>CAZANL010000213.1:0-485 GCA_964486115.1 uncultured Planctomycetota bacterium | reverse complement strand
GCTCCGAGACCTGACTCACGCCACCGTGCTGCCTCTTTTCGAGTCCGCGCCCGCCGACGCTTTGGTGAAGATGATTCCGTATCTGGCGACATACCGCTACGTGTCCAGCTATCCAGTCCTCGCTCGATTGGCTGATCACAGATCAACGGCTGTGGCGTGGGCGGCACTCGAGGCGCTCTCGGTGGATGACAGTCGGGCGATCCCCTATCTGGTCGCTTGCCTTGGGGGTGCCCGCCCAGAGGTGGCGGAGCGGGCATTGGACATGCTGCAGCGGTGGGGGGGCGCGGCGCGCTGAGGGCCGCGGGCGGGGGAGGCGCGGATGCTGATGCGGATGGGGGAGACACTGATGCGGGAGGCGCTGATGGGGAAAGGAGCGCGGGGCGGGACGACCCGGTCATTGCGTTGGTCCCGGCTCCTAGCAGAAAACGAATGAGGAGGGCCGGGGCGGAGACATCGGTGCAGGCGATGGATCCGAGCCCGAAGCG
>CAZANL010000212.1:0-7651 GCA_964486115.1 uncultured Planctomycetota bacterium | reverse complement strand
AACGGCAGGTCGTTGTCGATCGTCTTGGGAACGTGGGCCACCTGGATCCGGTCACCGGCCTGTGCGGCCACGCGAGAACTGGAGAACGCGGTGTCGTCCCCGCCGATGGTGGCCAGCATGTTGACCCCCAGCTTATCGAGAGAATCGACCACGTTGGACAACAGCTGGGGATCCTCGGTCGGGTTGAGCCGGCTGGTCCCGAGAATCGAACCACCCCGCAGGTGGATCTGGGCCACGTCGTCCAGCGTCAACTCGAAACTCTTGTCCGTTCGCCCCTCGGCCAACCAGCGATAGCCGTCGAGGATCCCGACCACCTGGCAGCCATTGAGGATCGCCTCGATCGTGATCGCGCTGATCACGCCGTTGATCCCGGGCGCCGGACCACCCCCGACCAGAATGCCGAAGCGGTCGGGCCGCCGCTGCGGCAGCCGCTGCCAGCGGCTGGTGTCGATGCGCACCGTCTCGGTCATCGCAATCAATTATAGGGAAATAGACCTGACGAATCGGTCGGTAATTCCTCGAACCGGTGCTCCGGGACAGGATTCCGCGAGCGGATTCACCCGCGCCCGGGTTAGATCGGCATGAGAACGCTGCTCTTCCTGCCGTTGCTGCTGCTGTTGCTGGCCACCATGGCCACCGCTCAAGAAAACACGAAGAGCACCTCCGATGACCCCTGGCTGCGTGCCGGGAAGACCGACGCACAGCGCACCGAGCTGCGACGAACCCTCCGGCAAGGCGTCGTACGCGGTGATGTCGCTGGCGGCGCGCTGTTGATCCTCTACAAGGGCCAGCCGGTTTTCCGCGAGGGGTTCGGCTGGGCCGACGTCGAAGGAAAGCGAAAGTTCACTCCCGACCTGCCCTGCAGGATCGCCTCGATGACCAAACCGACCACGGCCACGGTGCTGCTGCTGCTGTCCGTTCAGGGCAAACTCTCACTGGACGACCAAGTCGACAAACACCTGGCTGAGTTCGAGTCCTGGGAGGACGCTCCGACGATTCGTCAGCTGCTGTCGCACACCTCTGGCTTGCCCGGCCAGGACGAGCGGGACGCCGCGGACAAAGACAGCGGAGGCACCCTGGCCGGGGTAGTCCGCAACATCGCTCGAATGGGCCCGGTCTCACGACCGGGAATCCGCTACCGTTACAGCCGCCTGGGCTTCGATGTCGCGGCACGGATCGCGGAGGTGGTGACCGGCAGTGAATACGCCCTGCTGGCCCGGACGCTGCTCTTCGAGCCGCTCGGCATGAACCAGACCCGTTTCCGGCCGAATCGCGCCACCATCGGCAAGATGCCGACCCGCTACCGCCGCCGCGGAGGGCAGCTGATCGGTTCGTGGCTCGACATGGTCTGTCCCAAGCCGGCCGCCTATGTCAGCGCGGGCGGCGGACTGGTCTCGACTCTCGATGACCTGGCTCGCTTTTTCCGCATGCACGCCACCGGCGGGATGCACGGCCAGACCCGCATTACACCACGAGAACGGCTGCGAGAGCTGTACGTCTACCAGCCCGGGGCCAAATCCTACGGGCTCGGCTTCAACCTCCAGGGCAAGCAGCCCGTCCGTCGAATCCAGCACGGAGGCGCCAGCGGAACGCTGGGCTGGGTCGACCTGGCCAACGACGTCGTCGCCATCGTGTTGACCCAGACGGTCTCGCGAGACAGCCGCGGCTTTCAGCGCAAGGTGCAGCGGGCGGTGGACAAGGTGTTCGGCGGGAGCCAGAACACGTCATCCACCGCGACACCCGAGGAGCGCGCCAAGGAGTTGCTGGCGCGCTGGGACCTCGATCGAGACAAGCGGTTGACCCGTCAGGAGATCCCGGCCAAGCAGCGTCGACACTTCGCGCGGCTCGACGCCAACTCGAACGGCACGATCGACCTGGCCGAGCTGACACGAGCGCTGGCCGCGGCTAGTCAGCGCGATCGCTGAGGCGCCAGTGCCGCAGAAGCTTGCTCACACCAACGCGCAGCAGCAGCCCCAGCACCAGAAACACCGCCAGCAGCAGCACGGCGGCCTGACTATGAGCAGTTCGCCTGGCACGGGCGCCTGAATTCGCATTGATCCGACTGATCACACGCTCCAGCTTGATCGGATCGCGCCCACTGTCGACCCAGTCTTCTCCGTACATCTGCTTCAAGTTGCTGCACAGCTGCAAGCACTCGGTCAGTCGCTGCTGGTCACGAGCCATCAGAACCCAGTCGCCTGCGTAGAGTTGGGCCAGCGTCGCCAGCCCCTCTTCCCGGCGCTGGCCGGTATCCGACAGGTGACGTGACCAGAAGCTGCCCCACCAGCCGGGCGGCTCGAACTTGGGCCCCTCGTACTCGGTGACACGACCGGTGTCGCCGGACAGCACGAGGCTCCCGACAGCGGCGGCGTTGGCGTAAACCCGATCGATCTGGGCCTTGATCGCCGCCACGTCAGCGGCCGAGACCACGCCGTTGTCGGTCGCCTTGTAAAACTGAACGGTGACCCGGATCGGGAATCGCTGGTCTCGCTCGATCTCGAGGTCATCGATCTCGGTATAGGGTCCTTCCACCTTGCCGTGCCCAATCACCGCCGCCTCGACAGACGACCCTCTCGCCAAGCTACATGCCTTCGTCTGGCAAAGGCTGAAGGATTCGTCATACGCGATGGCGTCGGGAGCTGGTTCACGCTTGCGCTTGAGCGGGACCTGGATCAGCAACACCATGTTCAAGCCCTGCTCGCCGTTGGCCTTGGCCCGCGACTGGCCCGGTGCGGCGGATGAGCCGGGCGGGACCTGCTGGCGAAAATCGCTCAGCCGCTGACCGGTGAGGGTCGCCCGCTTGCCATACTGGTTAAAAAACAGCCGCTGGCCCCAGCCGGCCGAGCCCCCCACCCCGTCCCGTTGGTTGTCGATAATCGTCGCGCTGGTCCCCTCACGAGTGGCCAGAATGGCCAGCACAGCCGGGTCGCCCTTGACCGACTGGTAGTTGAAGATCACCGGATTGAAGACCGCCTGGCCCCCACGCGGCACTGGCAGGAAACAGGCCTGGGCACTGACCAGCACCCGCGTGTCTCGCGGCGCCAGCAGCGAGCCCTTCTTACGTTTCCAGCTCGCCGGTCGTGATAGGTACTCCTGCAGGTTGTCCAGATATTCACTCAGCGACACGGCTCGCAGCTTCTGCCCCTTCCGCTGGTTACCGACCAGCAGCATGAACTTGCCGGGCGCCAGGTCGGCAGTCTTGTCGGAGAAATTGGGAAAGCGGATCACAGGCATGCAGGTCGACTGGTACTGCTCGGTACGCGGATCCTGCTGCTGGACCTGGATCGTCACGTCGCTGATATTCGGGCCGACCGACGAGCCCTTGTAGCGACCCGTGTCCTCCCACATCACGTTGACGACGCGCAGCCCGTGCTTGCTGGCCAGCTGCTGGACTTTCGGGTCTCTTACCATGGCAGCCGTGCGGCTCACCACCCGACGGTACGCAGCGTGCTGCTTGCGCGCCCGCTCAAGCTTGGACTCGGCTCCTGCCGTTTGCTGGACCACCAACATGCAGGCCAGCATCATCATTGCGCGTCTGTTCATCTCGCTCCTCCGTACGAACGTATCGGTTGCTAGGAGGACGAACGGGATTCACGACATTGCACGCCGTTTCTATATTTTCCTGATGGCCGGGGCCGAATTGCGTCTCAGCCCTGAAACTCTGCGGGGGTAGATGGTTTTTTCATCACACTACGCAAATAGCGTGTGGGGGGACGAGTTCTCAGCTCTTCATCCGAGCGACCACATCGCTGGTCAGCTTCTGTACGGCAGAGCTGACCTGCACGTCATAGGGCCATGGACTATCCAGCTTGAGCACCGAGTCGGGCAGCTCGCCCACTAGCCGGGCACAGCGTTCTCGCGCTTCGGCCAGCGTCGGGAGTGGCGTGATCAACGCACCATTCTCCATCACCGGAACCAGCAGGGGCTCCCCTGCGGCCGACTCGTCGGCAAGCGCGATCAGGTCGCCGCTGGCCTGGCCACCGCTGCGCTTACGATGGACCTGCTTGCGCCCGGCGTAGGTCTCCTTGCCGCTGCTACGCTTGACACGCGCGAGTTCGACGCCGTCGACCCCGGTCTGGGAAACCAGCTTGTAGACACCACCGAGAGCCGGCTCGTCCCGGCTGGTGATCATCTCGGTTCCCACGCCGAAGATGTCGATCGGCGCGCCCTGCTCCAGCAACTCCGTGATCTTGTACTCGTTGAGGTCTCCCGACGCGACGATCCGGCAATCGGTCAGACCCGCCTCGTCCAGCAACCGGCGCACCTGCCTGGAGAGTGCGCCAAGATCCCCGCTGTCGAGCCGCACCCCGCGCAGCTTGTCGCCGATTCGAATCGCCCGGCGGGTTCCCTCGATCGTGTCGTAGGTGTCGACCAGCAAGGTCGAGTGCTCCGGGAAGGCCTTGTGGTAGGCCTCGAAGGAGGACATCTCGTCGTCGAAGGCCATCGTCCAGGAGTGGGCCGCAGTGCCGACGATCGGCAGCCCGAGTTGCTGGCCCGCCAGCACGTTGGAGGTGGCCGCCACTCCGCCGATGTAGCCCGCCCGGGCGGCATACAGCCCGGCCTGTGGCCCGTGGCCGCGCCGTGTGCCGAAATCGGCGACGACCCGCCCCGCGGCCGCCCGGCAGATCCGGCTGGCCTTGGTCGCGACCAGCGTCTGGTAGTTGATCACCGTCAGCAGGTAGGTCTCCACCAGCTGGGCCTCGATCACCGGCGCGGTGACCTGCAGCACCGGTTCGTTGGGGAAGAACGGCGTCCCCTCGGGCAGGGCCCGAACGCTCCCACTGAAACGCAACTCGGCCAGCCGCTCGAAGAAGCTGTCGGGAATGTCACGGAACGACGGCTGCCCCCTGAGAAAGGCGATCGTCTCGGGAGGGAACCGCAGTCGCGTCAGGTAGTGCAGCGCTTGCTCCAGACCGGCGGCCACCAGATATCCGCGAGAGGCCGGCAGCGAACGCACGAACAACTCGAAGGTGGACTCGTGGTCCAGTTCGTTGACGTGGTAGCCCGCGGCCATCGTCAGCTGGTAGAGGTCGGTCGCCAGCCCGAGGTTTTCATCCGAAAGGAACAGTCCCTGAACGCTCATTGGTATAATGGTGCCTATGGAAGCCGCGGAGCGCAAGTTCTTGACCGACTTGGCAGAGTTTCTCGGCGGCGACAGCCGCCATTTTGAAAAGCCCGGCGTACATATCGTCAGCTGCGCCGAGCGAGAGCGCCCCCTGCCGAACGGTCGCATCCGGGCCTGCTGGATCGCCTGGCACCAGGGCGCCGTGTTGGTTTCAGCGCTCCCCCCACTGGCCGGCAAGCTGAAAAAAATCATCGGAAACAACAGCGACCACAAAGCCTTGTTCGCCCCGGCGATGCTGGAGCAGATCACCGCAGAGCATGCCAGGTACCTGGCCGACCTGCGAATGCACCACGGGTATAGCTTCGTTCACTGCGAGAAGGATCTGCCCTACCGGGAAACCGAGCCGGTGTTGAAGCTCGACGCCTCTCATCAGCTGGCGCTGGAACTGTTCGACGACAAGGCCTGGGAACAGCTGCGCAGCGCGCTCGGTCTAGGCGATGTGTTCGGAGTGGTCCGCGACGAGGAGTTGCTCGCGTTGGGGCACATTGCTCTGCGGGGCGAACGAGCCTGGGCCATGGACGTACGTGTCGATCAGGGGCACCGCCAAAAGGGTCACGGCCGCCAGGTCGCCGAGGAGGTGGCACGCCACGCCCTGACCTCGGGCAAGGTGCCCTACTTCACCGCACGGCATGGGGATCTGGGTGCGCTTCGGATCGGACAGGCGCTGGGGTTCGTCAAGCTGACCCAGGAGGCATGGCTCACGGCCCACGCCAAGTAGAGCACGAGGCTGCCTCCCGGCAGCCCACTAGATGTTGGGATTCACCATGCTCGAGTCGGACTGTCCCAGCTGAATGCGCTGGCCCGCGATCAACACGGAGATCGGCCGCCCGGTGAGCTGGTGTCTGCGGATCGCCCGCAGTATGACCGTCTTGTGCAGATGCTTCATCAATTCCCGCTCGACCATGATCCCGCCCAGGTCGCGATACGTGCCCATCACGACCCCGTTGCCCTGAATCACCTGGCATCTCTGGGCCTGATTGGGAGAAACAAAATTGTTGGCCACGGCGACCTGGATGAACAGACGGTCCTCTTCCTGGCGGCGGATCATCTGCTGGTTGCAGCGGATCACGCGCCGCTGCTTGGGGGTGACATAACCTCGCTCGATCATGGTTGGCACGGGACCCCGGCCCTGGGACTCGCCCAGCGCATGGCACTCCGCCACCTGCTCGGCGGTGACGAACTGGTTGTCCAGCGCGCTCTTGAGGAACAGATCTCGGGCCCGTTCCTGCTCGTACTGACAACGTGCCTCACAGATCTTGGCCGCCGCCTGGGGCGAGAGGAGCCCCTCGGCGAGCATCACGTCGGCCAGCGTGATCATCGCTCCGTGGTGGGCCGCCTCCTCCTGCAAGTTCAGCATCTGCTCCAGATCACGCTGATTGGCGAGTTTGTTGCGCAGCGCGATCTTGCCAAACAGATAATCCTGATCGTTGGGCACATGGCTGAATCGATACCTGGCGTCCCGCGCTTCGGTCTGGGAGAGGATGCGCACGCGGCCGGACTCCTCCGCCATCGTCGGCCGCTCGACCTTCGCCCGGTTGATGTCTTCCTGCAGTGCGCGGTATGAATTGTACCGCCCGTTCGGGTTGCGGTTCATCATCTGGGCAATCAGGTAGCAGACCCCGTCGGAGAGCTTGGGGTTGTGATCTCGGGGCGGCGTCGGGGCCTGACTGAGTAACGCCGTGATCACGCTCAGCGGGTCCTTCCCCTCGAACGGAGAGAAGCCGGTGACCATCCGATAAAGCGTTACGCCGAGCGAATAGATATCCGAGCGGAAGTCCAGATCTTCGCCCCGAGCCTGCTCGGGAGACATGTACTGCGGAGTCCCCAGCACGGTACCCGAAGCCGTCAGGTCATTCTGCGTATCCAGTGACTTGGCCAGCCCCATGTCACACAGCTTCACCTGTTGATCGCCCGTGATCATGATGTTCTCTGGCTTGATGTCCCGATGGATCAGGTTGAAGCCCCAGGCATAGTCCAGAGCCTCGGCCACCTGCCGGAGGATCTCGAGCGCCCAGTCTTCTGACATCGGGCCCCTGAGCAGTTCGGTCTTGACGGTGTTCCCCTCGATGAACTCCATCACGTAGTACCAC
Organism: uncultured Planctomycetota bacterium; assembly: GCA_964486115.1. Classification (GTDB taxonomy): domain Bacteria; phylum Planctomycetota; class JACQVV01; order JACQVV01; family CAZANL01; genus CAZANL01. The sequence goes on along the minus strand of CAZANL010000212.1, from coordinate 436 downwards.
GAACCATTCTCGTCCTGGCCCGCAGTATAGGACTGTATCAATCCTGGGTGGTCGAGTTGAAGGGCAGCGCGGATCTCCCGCTTGAACCGCTCTACCTGATGCGGCTCCACGAGGGTGTCGGATAGCACCTTGATCACGGCTCGTTCGCCCGTCTCCAGATGCTGGGCTGCGTAGACCTGACCCATCGAACCCTTTCCCAGGGAGGCCAGTCGCTGATAACCACCGAATTCCGACACGTGAGACATTGCTAGCGCACGATGCTCCGAGAGCTTAGAATTTGACGTGTACACGGTCCGAGAAGCCCGAGATTATAGAGTCAGCCCGAGACCACAGTCAAGCCACCCACGAGTGAGATTGATGGATCAGCATGCACCACACACATTCTTGATCTGGGCGATCAGCCTGGCACTTCCCCTGGCCACCGCAACCGCGGAGG
>CAZANL010000211.1:0-7733 GCA_964486115.1 uncultured Planctomycetota bacterium | reverse complement strand
CACGAAATTGGCGTCCATGCCGGGTCCGAACAGACCGTCTACTACATTGTGATGGACTACATCAGTGGCGGCACGCTCACCGATGCGCTGCCCGAGCTGTCGCTCGAGCAGCGCATCCGCTTGCTCGAACAGGTCTGCCAGGCCGTCGGCGTGGCACACCAGCAGCAGGTCGTGCATCGGGACCTCAAGCCGGACAACATCCTGCTGAAAGATGACCAGCCTGTCGTCACCGACTTTGGCCTGGCCCGAGATACAGACGGGCTGACTCAGCTGACCAATACCGGGGATATTCTAGGGACCCCGTACTACATGGCTCCCGAACAGGTTCTGGGACAGCAGGAACTGATCGGCACCCGAACTGACGTCTGGAGTCTCGGCGTCATTCTGTATCAGCTGCTCGGCGGAGATCGTCCGTTTTCCGCATCCACCTCCGGCGGCGTATTCGACGAAATTCTCTACGGCGAACCAGATCGACTGACCGGCCCAAACGCTCCCGAACCGCTGTATGCGATCTGCCACAAGGCGCTACGAAAATCGGCCAGCGAGCGCTACGCTGCAGCGGGAGAACTCGGCGATGACCTGGGCCGCTGGCTGGCTGGCGACCCGGTCCTGGCTCAGTCCCCGACGACTTTGTCTCGGTTGACTCAAGCTCTGCTGCGAAACCGCGGTGCCACCGGCGTGAGCGCGATGCTGCTCTGCCTGCTGATCGGCATGATCCTCCTGTCGGCCAGTTTGCTCCGGAGGCACCATCGCCGAGAAGATCTACGACAGGCACTTCGAGAAGCCCACGCCAACAGCGAGTGGTGGCAGGCTGTGGTGATCGGTCAGCAGTTGCAATCCGAGCAGCCAGACCCCGCAGTCGAGAGCATCATCCAAGGGTGCAAGGCAGCCTTGAAACGAGAGCGTGCCGAGCAAGCCGCGCTGCTGACTGCCCAGCGCAAGCAGCAGCGACTGACACGCTCTCTGATGTCGTTCAAGTCAAGTCTGCTCGAGCTGCGCACATCGATGTACATCAAGGACTCTCACCTGACCGAACCGCTCCGCAAACTCCGGCAATCGCTGAAAGCGCTCGCAGGCCTGGAGGAGACCTCCAAATCGGAACCGTGGACGCTTCAGGGGATGGGGTGGTACCTGCTGGGCAACGACCGCCTGGCCCAGAAAGCCCTTCTTCGTGCCGTCTCGATAGACCCCAAGGACGGCTGGGCCAACTACTATCTGGCACGAATCCATATCGAGCGGGCGATGGCGGCACGCTGGCTCAGCCAGGGGGACGGCACCGCGAAGTTCGAGGTGCACGCGCACAAGGCGAAGCACTACGTTCAGCAGCCGGTTGCCTGGACAGGGGCCGGTCCGCTCGACCGCCTCGTGGCGAACGCCTATCTAGCGCTCGCCCAAGGTAGAGACGAGGATGTCTTGCGGCATTGCCGAGAGGGACGCAAGCGGTTCGGAGGGCAGCCCGGTAGTGAGGAGTTCTGGATCGCATCGAGCTGGGTTCACCGGGGACAGCAACGCATCGAGCATCTGACCAAATCGCTCGAGATCCGTCCGCACAATGCCTGGGCCTTCTTCGCTCGGGGCGGGACGCTCCATCGGACTGGAGAGCTTCGCCAGGCGATGCCAGACTACGACCGGGCGATCCAGATCAGCCCCGAAATGGCTCTGGCCTACAACGCGCGGGCCGTCCTGCTGGATCAGTCGGGAAAGGGTGACCTCGCAATGCAAGACATCGAGACAGCGATCAGACTCGCCCCATCTTTCGCTCTGGCGTACAGCAACCGAGGAGTCTTCGAGCAGCGCGCAGGCAAACTCGCGGAGGCGCTGGCCAGCCAAAGCAAGGCCATCGAGATCAACCCCGACCTCTCGACCCCATGGAACAATCGAGGTGGCGTCAAGCTGGCGATGAATGATCTCAAGAGCGCGCTGGACGACTTCAACGAGGCGATCCGACTCAAGAAGGACTCGATGTTCCTCACCAACCGCGGCCGCATCTTCGCGAAGCTCGGTCAGAAGGCCCGAGCACTCGCCGACTTCCAAGAAGCTGTGAAGGCCGACCCCGGCGACTTTTGGCCCTACTTCGAGCGGGGATCGCTGCTGCTGAAAGCCGCTAAGCCCCGGCAAGCCGTGGCCGACCTGACCCAGTGCGCCCGGCTTGCCCCCGAGACATTCTGGAAGGTCCACTACCAGCGCGGACGCGCCAACACGCAGCTCGGGAGCTTCACCGAGGCCGTCCGCGACTACACGCGCGCGCTGACGATTCATCCACATCCACCCGCTTTCTATCGCCGCGGGCTCCTGCTCTATGAACTGGGGCACCCGGCCGCGATGGTGGACTTTCGTCAGTGCACCAAGTTGGACCCCAAGTACTGGAAAGCCTGGCTCGCAATCGGTGTGATCCTCGCCGAGCGAGGAGCTGTCGAGAAGGCCAGAGAGGTCGGAAATCGAGCGCTAACGCTGACCCCCGACAAGGCGGGAAAAGCGCGGATAGAGCAGTTTCTCAGAGCGCTGCCGCGGCGGTGACGGCCAGGCGAGGGGAGATGCCCAGGGCCAGCCCCCAGCAGAGATCGACCCCCACGACCCTCGCCCGAACTCGGCTATCTTCGCCGAGCAAGCTGCAGGCGTAGCACCCGGAGGAAATTCTCCCCGAGGATCTGTCGGACCGACTCCGCTGAATACCCGGCAGTGAGCATCCGGTCGCACAGCCAAGGATACGCGGTCACGTCGGGCATACCGCCAAGCGGCGTCCCGTATCCGTCGAAGTCCGACCCGACTCCCACGTGGGGCGCCCCCAACAGCGACACCGCATGGTCGATGTGACGAAAGACGTCTTCTCGGGACGCCTCGCCATCACGGACCAGATGCTGAGGCACGAAATCGATCGCAACCAGGCCTCCCGTGTCGGCGATCCCCTGCGCCTGCACGTCCGTCAGGTTCCGGGCGCGCGGGCACAGCGCCCCCATTCCCGTGTGACTGGACAGGAGCGGTCCCCCACCCAGCTCGAGTAGCGCATCCAGCGAGCGAGCCCCCAGATGCGCGACATCCAGCAGGAAGCCGCGTGACCAGAGGGCATCGACCAGTTCCCGGCCGAAGACGGTCAGGCGGTCCTCCGCCTCGACGCAGCCACAGCCTCCAGCGGCCTGGTTGCCGTGGTCATGGGTCAGCCCGACCGATCGATAGCCCAGCGCCTCGAGCAACTCCAGCCGGTCCAGCTGACCGTCCAGCGGAGTCACCCCTTCCAGATGGAGCAGGATCGCGGGAACCCGGCCCAGCCCATCGAGGTCGGCCAACTCCCGAACCAGAGCCAGCGCTCCGGCAGCCTGGCGCAGTGTGCGATGAACCGCAGCGGTCATGTCGAGCGCATGAGCCAGCGCCTCCGCACCTTGACGGGATTTTGGCGTAAAGACCGCCATTATCTGCAGGTCGACCCCCCCCTCCCGCAGTCGGGGCAGGTCGATGTGTCCCTCCGTCGATCGTGCCAGGAAGTCCCGTGTGCCCTCGGCCACGAAACCGAATGTGTCAGCGTGGCCGTCCACCACGATAGCGTCGGAATACAGGCTCACCGTCTCTGGCGGGGTCTGGGGCATGACAGGATCGCTACCTGAAATTGGTCAGGAAGTTGACGAAGATATCCCGGTACAGCGCCGGATCGACGCAGATCGACAGGTGCCCTTGGTCGTAGACCGTGCGCTGAACCGGCGCCCAGGCCGCGGCCAGCCGATCGATATCCGTGCTGCTGACGACCTGGTCGTAGGCCGCCTGGCAGATCAAGATCCGCTCGGTGTCGATCGCCGGCTCGTAGTTGGTCAGATTGAACAGCTTGCCGATCTTGACCAGATCGGCGTAGGTGTAACCCAGTCGCTCGATGTTGGCCCTGACAGGAGCGAGCAGCGAGCTGCTCCACACCGACCGAATCGGACGGACCACCGGGGCGATCAGCACCGCGAACTCCGGCCGGTCGTCCGAGCAGAGCGTATAGGCCGAGAGAATCGAGCCCAGGCTGATCCCCATCAGACCGACTCGCCGACCACGCGACTGGACGAAGTTGATCAACGCCACCAGATCCTTGATCCCTTGTCGAAACCCCCGAATGGTCTTCTTCAGGTCGGCCGAGATCAGGTGCTCACCTGGATTGGAGCCCTTCGGCTGGCGGTCCATGTGGTATGGCGTCTGCGTCAGGATGACGGGGAAGCCGTTGGCCGCGATCAGACGCGCAATCCAGTGGAAGGCCATCCAGTTGCCGATGCGATACGGCGGAACAAACAGAATGATCGGTCGCTCAGGGGGCGCATCGGCCGGATAATATCGATTGAGCACCAGGTTGTTCTTGGGGTGCGGCGTGACCATCGGACTCTGGAACGCGAATTGCCGCCAACCCTTGCGCAGCGGGGTTTCGAGAATGTCACAGGGCGTGACCAGCGGGACCCGCTCGGAACGGGCCAGCACCAGACGCGAGTGCTGAAAGAACTGGCTGGACTCGTAGCGGCCTTCGCGCAGTTCCATCCTGTGGGTCACCTCGCGGTCGCGATAAACCAGCCGTAGACCTCCGAAGACCAGATGATCGACCAGGCTGACCGCGACGCCGCGCAGGCTCAACGAGCCGCCCGGACCTCTGTCTGGACCCGCTCGGAAAAGCGGACCTGGTCCCCCACCTTTATGCCGCGGAGCTTGAACCAACCGTGGTTCACCTCCAGTGCATAGCACACCGGCTCACTCGAGGGATAACGGGTATGGAGTGCATTCTCGGTCCCAGGCGCCTCGACAGGCATCTCGTAGATGTCCGTGATTCTGCCGTCCTTGCGAATGAAGGCGATCGAGAGCGGGATGACGGTGTTCTTCATCCAGAAGTCCATCGTCCGGTCCTCTGTCTCGACAAACAACATCCCATGATTCTCACCGAGGATCTGCCGAAACATCAGTCCCTTGCGACGGCTCTCGGGATCCAACGCCAGCTCGACATCGATACGCGAATCCTTGACCCACATCGTCAGCGGCTTCGACTCCGGCTGGCAACTGACCGCAGCCAGCGCCGCCAACAATGCCAGCGCTAGTCGAGCCATCGGTCGAGTCCTCCCTCGCGGCACCGGGCTACCAGCTCCTTTACCCGCTCCGCCTGAGAACGAGGGCACACCAGCGTAGCGTCCGGCGTGCTGACCACGATGAGATCCTCGACCCCGATCAGCCCCACCACGTGATCCGGATCGTCCGCCCAGACAATGCAGTTGGACGCGTCGACATCGACCAGCCGGCCGTGGGTCACGTTGCCTTCCGCCGACGGCTCGTGATGGCGCGCGATGGCTGCCCAGCTGCCGACATCGTCCCAGTCGAAGCGGGCCTCGACCACCGAGATACTGGCCGCCCGCTCGAACACACCATAGTCGATCGAGATCTTCTCCATCTCGCAGAACTCGGACTGGAGCACCGCTCGCTCCGTGTCGCTGCCCAGCGACGCACCGATGCGAGCCAACCTCTCGGCGGACGCGGGGAGATGCTCGCGCAGCTCCTCCAGAATGCGCGACACGCGAAAAACGAAGATCCCGCTGTTCCAGTAGAAGCGACCCGTCTCCAGGTACTCTCGAGCAGTTCCCTCGTCCGGCTTTTCGACAAAGCGCGCCACCTCGAACGATCCCCCCTCGACCGCCGACTCCCCCCTCTCGATGTAACCATAACCGGTGGCCGGGAAAGACGGCTTGATCCCGATCGTGACCAGCGGACCGCCGGCAGCCGCCTCGGCCGCCGACTGGAGGGTGGCGTGGAAATCCTCGCGAGTGCCAATGATGTGGTCGGCCGGCAGCACGATCATCGTGGCCTCGGGGCAGCGATGGTGTATCAACGTGGCCGCCAACCCGATGCAGGGGGCCGTGTCTCGGCGCGCGGGCTCGCCGACAATGTTCTCCGGGGGGAGCTCCGGCAGCGCGGCCAGCGTCGCGGCATGCTGATCCTGACCGGTGATGACCCAGATCGCATCCGGCTCGACGAACCCACTGAGACGATCGACCGTCTCCTGCAGGAGGTTTCGCTCCGATCGCAACGCCAGCAGCTGCTTGGGGGTCGCCGTGCGGCTCTTCGGCCAGAATCGCGTACCGGCTCCGCCGGCCATGATCACTGCATTTAGCTGGTTCATTGTCGAATTGACTTCTGACGGTGCAGTTCTATATTCACAGCGATCGTCCCAGTGTCCGCGGTGGGGTCTGGGCCATTCGCTCACAACGGGTGAGACGACTCGACGCCTTTTGCTCTTGTGACGCTCCACCTGTCACAATACAGGAATTATAGCCATGGTATGAAAGGGCGTCAAACCTGGCTGATCGCCCCGACCGCGCCATCTGGCAGAAACACGTCGGCAGGACGAACAGAGAAAGTGCCACGGTCGATCGCGAAACGTGCCCCATCGAATCGGGTCCCGCGATGCCACGATCGAGGAACAGGCAGGGCAGGACGAGTGTGCCTCGCTCTGCCCCCAATCAGGCCGTATGAAACCCGGAGTCCGAGAATGGACCGCCACCCCCATCATTGCACCAGCGATGCGCAACCCCACGTCGGGGACCGCCTGACACGAAAATCCCGATCCCGCGCCTTCTGCTCCCGCCATTCGATCTGCTACCCTATTAGCCTCGGTTGCAAGACAGTCCAAAAGGAGAGCTTCTGATGAAGCATCAGGCGAGAGGGTTTACCCTGATCGAGTTGATGATCGTGGTCGCGATCATCGCCCTCATCGCAGCCATCGCGATTCCTGGCTTGCTCCGGGCCAAGATCAGCGCCAACGAGATGTCCGCCCTCGGCCGACTCCAGACTCTGGCCAAGGTTCAGACCGAGTTCCGCTGGCACAAGATGGTCGATCAGGATTCCGACGGTCAGGGAGAATACGGGTTCCTCCAGGAGTTGGCGGGCACGGCGAAAATACGCGGCGGCTCGCCCAAGGCACGCGACAGCTCACTCGAGCCGACATTCGGTAACAGTGCCAGCGAATCCGGAATCGCGGAATATAGCGGGTATCACTTCCTGGTCTACCTACCGACCTCCACCGGAACGGAAGTGGAGTCGGCGCAATTGGCCTCGAACAAGGCCTCCACGGCAGCGGCAAACGCCCAGGAGTTGCGCTACATCATCTACGCCTGGCCGGTGGAGTACGGCAGCTCGGGCAACCATGCGTTTGCGATCAACCAGAACGGCAAGGTCTACACCACGACCAACACGATCAAGAAGTACTCCGGCAAGGAGAACAAGCCGGCGGCAACCGCCGCACTGGACTCGAGCAGCGCCTCTCCCGTCAGCCTGGAGGCACCTCTCGGCGGCAAAGCCTCGACCACGGGCGACGGGCAGACATGGATCGCCACAGACGGCTAGGGCCTCCACGCCCGGTCCGTACACTCCTCCCGACCGGGCTGCCCCGACCGGACCGATGGGGCGAAACGCGCAGGACTTGCCCGGGATGCTCGCGGGCGGTATCCTGACTGCCGATGAGAACTGCAATTCTGCTCTTCCTTCTCTGCGCCGTCACAGCCCAAGCCCAAAAGACACACAAAACCAAGCCCGGGGCGATCGAGGGAGACGTTCTCCTTATTTCGAAAATCAACCCCCGAATCAAGATCCGCACATTCCGCCGACTCGTGGTCTACCTCAAGACCAGCGACGGACGAGTGGTTCCTCCACCCAAGCAGATAGCGAAGGTCCGCCAACGGGGCGCCCGCTTCGCGCCTCCCCTGCTGGTGGTCACCAAGGGACAGACCGTGCAGTTC
>CAZANL010000210.1:6428-7739 GCA_964486115.1 uncultured Planctomycetota bacterium | reverse complement strand
CTTGCACCCAGCGACGTCTCCACTGAACACGATGTTGCCGACTTGCCAGGCGATGTGGTGCTTGGCGTGCCCTGGGGTGTGCCAGGCGGTGAATGTCTGCTCGCCGATCATCAGGGATTGACCATCCTCGACGGCGTCCAGCTGTTCAGCCGGGATCGGCTGCATGATGCCCCATAGCGGTTCCATCATCTCACCGTAGATTCGCTTGGCCGAGTCGTAGAGTTTGGCCGGGTTCTCCAGGTGGCGGACACCAAAGGGATGCACGTGGATCTTCGCGCCTGCCCGAGCCATGGCCCAGGCCGCGCCCGCGTGGTCGAAGTGGATGTGGGTCAGCAGCACGTGCGCGATCTGGCCAGGGTTGTAGCCCAGGTCGGCCAGGCCCTGCTCGAGAACTGGAAAGGTCGAATGTGGCCCGGTCTCGATCAGCACCGGTCCGTCCGCGGTCTCGATGACGAATGCGGCCACAGTGCCGCTAGCGCGGAACTGCAGGTCGAGGATATGGATAGCCGGTTGGTTCATCGGGCCGATATCCTATCATCCGTGCCGCCAACGGCGACCATCAGCTGTCAGGAGGAGGATAGCCATGGGCGGGTCCCCTGGAATGCGGAGGCGTGGTCGACGTCCTGTCCCAAGCGACCCGATCGCGCTCGAGCCGCCAACCCTGGACACCGCCCGAGGGTTGGTATACCACCTGCAGTGGATGTGGGCCGGGGTACCTCCCGCATCTGGGCCAACTAACAACGGTCTGAGTCGTCGGGGGATGGTATACTTCGGTACCGACATGGAAGACGAGACGCTCAATCTCCATTGTGGCCGGTGCGGACGGGCCATGACCGTTGCTCGCAAATATGCTGGCAAGAAGAGCATGTGTCCGCACTGCCGCCAGATATTCAAGGTCCCGGACCGATCCAGCGATCGGCGTCCGGATCGTCCGGCAACCCGCAGGATGAAGCGTCCGGCCAGACTCTGTCCGTCTTGCAAGGAGAAGCTGGCGCAGGACAGCAAGTTCTGTCGGCAGTGTGGTGCGCGAGTCGAGGTTGCCGTGGAACCGGCCGCTTCCGGAGGTGGCGGGCTCTCGGAGAAGCTGGCCGAAGCCGAGCGGGAGTGGGACGCGCTGCGTGAGCAGGCGATCGAAGGCAAGCGGGCCCGTGAGACGGTGGAGCAGAGCTACCGCAGGGAGTTGCAAGCGCTGCACGAGAAGAACGAGGCGCTCCAGGGGGAACTGCGCAAGCTGTATGACGGGTCAGCAGGAGAATTGTCTGAGCAGGACAACTCCTCTGTCGTGGCGGGCAAGATGCTGGAGATGGAAAA
>CAZANL010000210.1:3813-6418 GCA_964486115.1 uncultured Planctomycetota bacterium | reverse complement strand
AAAACCGATTGCGGGAGATGGAGTCGCTGCTGGATGCCCAGCGGGATGGGGCCAGCCGGACCGAGGCCACCCCAGCCGACATGGAGGAGTATCGGGCGTTCATGACCGACGGCGAGCGGGAGCGACAGGCCAGGCCACAGACCGGCATCGTCGACCCAGCGACTTTCGAGGGGGCGGGTACCGCGCCGGTTCGGCGCAGTCGTCGGGAGACCGGCAAGACCACGCCCTCTCACCGTGACATCCGCGCGATCGGATTGGATTTTGGCACGACCAACACTCTGGGCTCTTTTTACAAGGGTGTTGCGATCCGCGGTATCTTCCAGATCTCTCGTGGTGAGCGTGAGGGCTATCGTGAGTTGGTTCTGCCCTCGACGATTGGCTATCTGGAACGCGAAAATCGCTTCGTCATCGGCTACGAAGCTGAGGACATCCCGCGACGGACGATCGGCTTCCGCAAGATGCGCTCGATCAAGCGCTGCCTGTTATGCAACGGAGTGGATGCTCAGGGCCGGTGTGCCAACGCAAGGAACAGTCACAACCACGACATCTGTGGTCAGGGAATGGCACCCTGGCGACTCGGACGACGACGTTTCGAAACAGAAGACATCATCGCCGAATATCTGACCGAGGTCTTTCGACGGATCGAACAACAGTACGATGTCGAGTTGACACCCGAGAAGATCAACTTCACCGTGCCGATCTACTTCGGCTACGTGGCTCGCAAGAAGCTTCGCACGGCTATTCGGTTGGCATTCCAGCACCTCCGTGGCAAGGCGCTGGAGACCGGTGAAATCGAGAACAAGGTCAAGCTGGTGCATGAGCCGACCGCAGCGGCGATCAGCCAGTACAATCAGTTTCGCGACATGCCGGACGAGGTGTTCGGCATCTTCGACATGGGGGGTGGCACGACAGATGTCGCGATCTACGAGAAGCGCAAGGAAAACCTCTGGTGTCTCTCGTCTGGATCCGTGCAGGTTGGCGGGGACGACTTCGACCAAAAACTGCTCGGGCTGATCGAGCGTCGTATGGCCAGCTGGCCGGTCGATCGGCGCAAGACCGAGACCCGGCGGGTGCTGGATGATTTCTTCGAAAACCTGACCTCAGTGCGAGAAACGCTTTCGAGCGAATCTTCCTACGAGCGAGAGTTCCATTTTCCGGAAGGGGACTTCTCGCTTTCGATCTCCCAGGAGGCGTTCGAGGCCGAGATCTCCGGCATGTTGGCCCGGGCGGTCGATACCCTGGTGCGTGTCTACGAGGATGTGCTGCCCATCCTCAAGACATTCGAGAAATCGCTGACAGCGATCTATCTGGCGGGTGGGGTGACCAAGACGCCGCTGGTTCAGCGCGCGCTGCTCGAGGCTTTTATCGATCGCGTGCCCGAGGTGTCGGTCAGGCCGGTTTCCAAATTTGCCGGGATCACGGCTCCGGAAGAGGCTCGCCAGATTCTCGAGGAGGAGTTCAATCTGGTCAGCGTTGCGATTGGCGCCGGCTTTCCCGAGGTCAATTACCGAGAGTTCCTGCTGGACAAGGTGCCGTTCGAGATCGGGGTGGTGCTCCACCGGGACAGTAATCTCGATCCCTTGGTGACACAGGAGTTGCTGCCCTTTTATCGGGCCCACGAGCCGGTGCCGAGCCGTTGCTCCCGCCGACTCAAGGTCAGCCAGAGCAAGGACAACCAGTTACAGATCTATCTTCGCCGCGAAGGTCAGTCGCTGCACAAGATCATCAAGTATCTCAAGTTCCCGGTCCGGGAAGGGGATCGCCTGCGCTATCTGGATAGCAACACGCTGTGTGACCTGAGCTACGAGATCGCGATGGAGATCACCAAGGACCAGGTGATGGTCGACTTCGACGGGATCCACCAAGAGACCGCGATGATTCCGGGCACGCATCCTTACTACCTGCAGCGGGATCTCAAGATCGAGTGGGTCGAGCGACTCTCCACAGTCACCGACTTGATCGTCAAGTACAATGGGCGGCGCAAGAAGGTGCGAGGGGCGCGGATTCAGGAATACCTGCGCCGCCACGTCAAGGAAAACGAACCGGTCACGGTCGTCGAGAATCACGACGGACGTCGACTGGTGGTGCACGAGGAAATGGTGATCGGCTATCTTCGTCCGCTGGGTGAGGAGGTGCTTCCCCGTCGCGGGCTGTCGCTGCGCCTGTTGCGCGAGGATATTCTGTTGCCGGAGGACATGGTTGCCGACCAGATGATCAGCCGCAATTTCCGGGCTGGTGATCCCTTCATCGTGTTTGATCTGTCAGCCTGATGCTGGATAGTCTGCGCGGAGGATGTTTACACTGCTGCGGACAGTCAGGCGTCGGCTGGGCGTCGTCCATCGCGTCGGTCACGCGACGAGGCCGCAGTCATTCCGGTGGGCCTCGTGCGCCGCACCGACCGTGTACAGCCGGGTGCTAGCCAGCTAGCGCTGGCACCTTAGCAGCGAGAGCCTGGGCCTTTCGGAACGACCATGGCAAGGACACTCTTCGAGAAAATCTGGGAAGCGCACGTCGTGCACCGCCAGCCGGAACAGCCGGACTTGCTGTACATCGATCTGCACCTGATGCACGAGGTCACCTCCTCGCAGGCCTTCGATGGTTTGCG
>CAZANL010000210.1:0-3803 GCA_964486115.1 uncultured Planctomycetota bacterium | reverse complement strand
GAAGCGGGTCGCAGGGTTCGACGGCCGGAGCGGACCTTCGCAACGATGGACCACAACGTGCCGACCTGGGAACGCTCCCGTCCGATCACCGATGCACTCGCACGTCGTCAGTTGGAGGCGCTCGAGCGAAACTGCAAGGAGTTTGGCATCGAGCTCCACGACCTGAGTAGTCCGCAACAGGGCATCGTCCACGTGATCGGGCCGGAGCTTGGGTTGACCCACCCCGGGATGACGATTGTCTGCGGTGACAGTCACACCTCGACCCACGGCGCGCTGGGGTCGCTGGCGTTTGGCATTGGCACGTCTCAGGTGGAGCATGTGTTGGCCACCCAGTGTCTATGGCAAGACAAGCCGAAGACGATGGAGATCAGAATCGACGGAGTGGTTGCGCCGGGTGTGACGGCCAAGGACGTGATCCTGCATGTCATCGGTCGGATCGGCATCGACGGAGCGATCGGGCATGTGATCGAATACACCGGCTCCGCAGTCCGTTCGCTGACGGTCGAAGGACGGATGACGGTCTGCAACATGTCGATCGAGGCCGGGGCGCGGGCCGGGATGGTTTCGCCGGACAGGACGACGATCGATTATCTGCGCGGCCGTCCTCATGCGCCCGCTGACTTCGAAGGCGCGGCTGAGGGCTGGGCAGCGCTGGCGACAGACGATGGGGCTTCGTTTGATCGGCTGGTGACGATAGACGCGGGAGAGCTGGCACCCCAGGTGACCTGGGGAACCCATCCCGGCATGGTGGTCAGCGTGACGGACCGCGTTCCAGCACCGGCTGACTTTGCCGCCGAAAAGGATCGGCGTGAGGCACAGCGCGCGCTGGCTTACATGGATCTCGAGCCGGGCACTCCGATCGCCGAGATCCAGGTCGACCGCGTGTTCATCGGGTCCTGCACCAACGCCCGGCTCGAAGATCTGCGGGTGGCTGCCGAGCTGGTGCGGGGACGTCGCGTCCACGATGGGGTCCGGGCGCTGGTTGTTCCTGGGTCGGTTCAGGTCAAGCGTGAAGCGGAGGCGGAGGGTCTAGAGCGAATCTTCTGCGAGGCGGGTTTCGAGTGGCGCGAGCCGGGTTGCTCGATGTGCTTGGGAATGAACCCCGATGTGCTGCAAGCGGGTGAGCGCTGCGCTTCGACCTCCAACCGAAACTTCGAAGGACGCCAGGGCAAGGGTGGAAGAACCCACCTGGTCAGCCCGTCGATGGCGGCGGCCACCGCCATCGCGGGGCATTTCATCGACACTCGAGAGCTGAGCTGATGCGGCCATTCACCCAGCTCAACGGAATTGTCGCGGCACTCGATCGGGAGAATGTCGATACTGACCAGATCATCCCCAAGCAGTTTCTGAAGAGGATCGAGCGCACGGGTTATGGCCAGTTTCTGTTTCACGACTGGCGTTCGGAGCCCGATTTCGAGCTCAACCTTCCGGCATTCTCGGGGGCGACGATACTGTTGGTCGGGGCTAACTTCGGCTGCGGATCTTCGCGCGAGCACGCGCCTTGGGCCTTGCGCGACTACGGTTTTCGAGCGGTGATCGCGCCTTCATTCGCCGATATTTTCTACAGCAACTGCCTGCACAATGGCATGCTGCCTGTGCGTCTCGCCCAGACCACCGTGCGCAAGCTGTTCGACCGGGTTGCTGCACAACCTGGCTGCCGGCTGGAAGTCGACCTGCACAGGTGTGTGGTCTCAGACGCTGATGGCTGGCGCTCGACCTTCGAGATCGAGCCCTTTCACCGTCACTGCCTGCTCAACGGTCTGGACGCAATTTCGTTGACCTTGCAGCACGAGGACCGAATTCGCGAATTCGAGGAGGCCAAATGAAGCTGAACGTGATTGTCCTGCCCGGCGATGGGATTGGGCCAGAAGTGACAGACCAGGCGGCGCTGGTGTTGGAGGCGGTGGCGCACAGATACGGTCACCAGATCGATCTGCAGCACGAGCTGGTTGGTGGGGCCTGCGTCGACGCGCATGGTGTCGCGCTGCAGGCCGAGACGCTCCAGCGTTGCCGAGCGGCTGATGCCGTTCTCCTGGGGGCTGTCGGCGGACCCAAGTGGGGCGTGGACGCCCCAGTCCGTCCCGAAACGGGGCTGCTGATCTTGCGCAAAGAGCTCCAGCTGTACGCCAATATCCGACCGGTGCGGGTTTTCTCCAGCCTGATCGACGCCACGCCAATGCGGCCCGAGAGAGTCGAGGGGGTCAATCTGCTGTTCGTACGGGAGCTGACCGGCGGGATCTACTTTGGTGGACCGAAGAGGCGCTGGGCCGATGAGTTCGGTCGTCACGCGGTCGACACGATGCCGTATTCCGAGATTGAAATCGAGCGTATCCTGCGAGTGGGCTTCGAAGCCGCTCGTAGGCGCCGCAAGAAGCTGACATCGGTGGACAAGGCCAACGTTCTGGAGTGCTCACTGCTCTGGCGCGAGATCGCCAACGAGCTTTCCGTCGAGTACCCTGACGTGTCCCTCGAGCACCAGCTGGTCGACGCGATGGCGATGCACCTCATTCGACGCCCCAGAGATTTCGACGTCGTCGTCACCGAGAACATGTTCGGCGACATTCTCAGCGACGAGTCCTCGATGTTGGTCGGGTCGATGGGCATCCTCCCCTCGGCCAGTCTCGGAAAACCGGGCACGCCAGGCCTGTACGAGCCGATCCACGGCAGCGCTCCCGATATTGCCGGCCAGGGGATCGCCAATCCGATCGGGACGATTCTCAGCGTGGCCCTGTTGCTGCGCTATTCCCACGGACTGGACGAGGAGGCGGCCTCCGTAGTAAGAGCCGTCGAGCGGGTTCTCCAGGACGGACACCGGACCGCGGATCTGGCGCCGCCCGGCACTCAGTTCGTCAGAACGGCCGAGATGGGACGGCTGGTCGTCGATGCGCTGGACTAGCGCGCGAGTCTGAAGTTTATCGTAGGGCTGCGAAGTCCGCCAACAAACACCTGACAGTAGGTGCCGGGTTGATCAGAGTTCGCTGGAGCGCGTTGCGATCCGGTCCAGTAACAGTGCTTCGAAGGCCGCCAGCGGCATGCCGTTTTGACGGCTACCATCGCGCTTGCGCAGTGAGACGGTGCCGTCCGCCATCTCCTGGTCGCCGATGACGGCCATGTAGGGCACCTGCATTAGCTGTGCATTGCGGATCTTGGCGTTCATCCGTTCGGAGCTGGTGTCCACCTCGCCCCGTATTCCACGGGCCCTCCAGTCTCGGGCCAGCGTCAGGCAATGATCGTTGTGGTTGTCGGTGATCGGGACGATACGTAGCTGCTCGGGTGCCAGCCAGACGGGGAACTTCCCGGCGTAGTGCTCGATCAAAAAGCCGATGAATCGCTCATGGGTTGACAGTGGCGCGCGATGAATGCACAGCGGACGGATCTCGGCACCTTCGTCGTTGACATAGGTCAGGTCGAAGCTCTCGGGTTGGGCAAAGTCCACCTGATTGGTTGCCAGTGTGAACTCTCGTCCGATCGCACTCCAGATCTGAACGTCGATCTTCGGTCCGTAGAACGCCGCCTCGTCAGCTTCCTCCTCGAAGGGTACCTGCCCCTTGATCATCGCCTGGCGCACCATCTCCTCGGTCTTGAGCCAGAGTCGCCGGTTGTCGACGTATTTTTTGCCCAGTCCGTTCTCGTGATGGGTTGACAGCCGCATCTCGAACTTCTCGATGCCAAACAGCTCGAAATAGTGCCGGTACATGTCGACCACCGCCATGAATTCCTGGTCGAACTGCTCTTCACTGCAGTAGATATGGGCGTCGTTCATCTGCATCGAGCGGACACGCATCAGCCCGAACAGCTCACCC
>CAZANL010000209.1:0-7743 GCA_964486115.1 uncultured Planctomycetota bacterium | reverse complement strand
CTAGACTCCCCCAAGAGGGAGCCGGTTGATATACTGACGGAGCTCATGCGAAAACCACTCCTGCTCATCCTCGTCCTGGCGCTTGCTCCCCTGGCGGCCACAGCCCAGCAACACGACGTGCCGATCCTGCTCGAGATGCTGCAGGGACCGGACCCCAAGCTGCAGCAGACCGCCCACCTGGCGCTGGTCAAGCTCGGCGAAAGAGTCCTGCCGGAGCTCCGAATCCTGGCGCAGGATCCCGGCACCGCCGAACCCGTCCGCCAGCGGGCCCTGCACACCATTGCGCGGATAAATCGCTACAAGGTGCTGATCAAGCTGCTGCTGGAAGACAAGGATCCGGTGAGGCGCTACGAGGCGGCAACCCAACTCTCAAGCTTGCCCGGCCCGATGAACAAGATCGTTCCGGCTCTGGGCAATGCACTGACGGACAAGAGCCTCGAGGTGCGCCAGTCGGTCGCGCGAGCTCTGCGAGTCATCGGCAAGAAATCCAGAGCAGCCATGCCGGCGCTGACCAAGGCCTTCGAGGAGAGCACTGACGCGATCGTGCGCGACGAGGCCGCCCGTGCATTGGGCCAGATCGGCAAGCCGGCATTGCCGGTATTGCTCAAGGGACTGACGAAGGGTAACTCCGCGACGCAAGCCTACGCCGCGAACGCCCTGGGCGAGATGGGGCACGAGGCCAGACCCGCGGTTCCCCATCTACTCGCGCTGGCTAGTGACAAGAACGCCACTCTCCGGCGGGCCGGGGTGACCAACCTGGGGCGAGTCGGACTGTACACCGGCAAGGTGGTCGATGCACTCGTTCGAGCCGCGGCAGACAAGGACCCCCGCGTGGGCTACGCGGCCGCTGTCGCGTTGAATGGGCTGGGCACGCCGGAGGAGAAGCACATACAGCCTCTGGTGTCACTGCTGCGGAGCCCCCTTCCTTACGCTCGTGAAACCGCGTGTCAGATGCTGGGCCGCAGCGGAGCGGCAGGCGTCAAGGGCGCGCAGGCGCTGATCGGTGCGCTGCACGACAGCGAAGATCTCGTCCGCAGAGCGGCAAGACAGACACTCTCCACGATCGCCAAGCAGACAACCGACGTGGACGTCCTGCGCAAGATCCAGCAAGCGCTGAAGGACACCCGCTAACCGCAGAGCCGCTCGCGTGCTGATAGCCTTCAGCCGAGTATAATGACCCTGATGAAGCGACTCACGACACGTACCCCCGACCGGTGCATGTGGAGTGACCCCACTCAGCGGCGAGCAGGTCTGCGATGACATCGAGCTGGCCGAAACGACCTGGCTGGCCGGTCGCGCCACGATGATCGTCTCCCAGGAACTCGGCTGCCTATTCGTACACATCTGGAAAACGGGTGGGTCCAGTATCACCGCAGCGCTGGCCCCCCACCTTGGTATCGAGCCCGAACCCTGGTGGTTCGAGGCCGGCGCCGCCTACTGGCAACCACGAGTTCACACGACAGGGATGATGCACAGCCCGTACGAGGCTGCGGAGCCCCTGCTGAGCCCCGAACTCCTCTCCCGGCTGTTCAAGTTCTCCTTCGTGCGTAATCCCTGGGACCTCTGGGTTTCATACTATTCCTTTTTGCGCAACGTCTCTCAGGCCAACAGGCCGACCCCCATCATGCGGGTTGCCCACCGGCTCGACAGCTTCACCGACTTCATCCGTGGCCTGAAGGCGCTCCCCGAACTGGCCAAGTGGCGCAGCCGCACGCAGGTGGAGTTCCTCTCCGATTCACAGGGAATTTTAGCCATGGACTTCATCGGGCGTTTCGAGCGACTGACAGAAGACTGGGCAGTGGTTCAACAACGGCTCGGCATCCAGGCTCCCCTGCCTCACCTCTACAAGTCACCGCGCGGACATTACTCGCAATACTACACCGCCGAAACCCGGGGCATCATCGCCGAGCTGTTTACCCAGGATGTCGAGCACTTCGGGTATTTCTTCTCGGAGGACGGCGTCGCCGAATCGTCCTGAGACGTGCGGCGCGGCGACAGATCGCGGCGCCAAACCACCCAGTGACGGGATGCCCGTGCGTCAAAAGGACGCCCGTCGCGAAAAAATCGCAGGTCCTTTGCCCATGCGCGGGGTTAGAGAGACCGGGATCGATAATTCCCCGAACATGTTGATCTCATAAGAGAATAGAGGTGCCAGATGTTGCACAGAACGCTTCTCGTCATTCCTTTGCTGATCGCTATCTGCCTGCCGGCCGCCGCCCAGGACTCCACGAACAACCCGCAGTTCAAGCGCTTGCTCGAGCGCTATCCCGACTCGGACCAGAACAAAGATGGAGTCCTGACTCGTGAGGAAATGCTCCAATGGCGCCAACAGCGGACCGAAAATTCACGCGGCAAGAGACGCCGCGGAACGTCGATCAAGCCGACTCACGCCAACGTCAAGTACGGCAAGCACGATCGAAACGTGCTGGACATCTGGCTGGCTAAATCAAACAGCCCCACGCCACTAGCGATCTATATCCACGGCGGGGGCTTCGTCGCCGGCGACAAGAACACCATGAACCATAGCCTGCTCGAAGAGTGCCTCAAGACCGGTGTGTCGGTCGCCGCGCTACACTATCGGTTCGTCACGCAGGAGATGTTTCCCGCCCCCCAGAAAGACTGCGCCCGGGCGGTGCAGTTCCTGCGCTACAAGGCGGAGGCCTGGAACCTCGACCGTCGGCGCTTTGCGTCTTTTGGCGGATCCGCCGGCGCCGGCCTGTCGATGTGGCTGGGATTCAAGGACGACATGGCTGATCCGCTGAACGCCGACCCAGTGCTGCGCGAGTCGACTCGCTTGAGCGCCGTCGGGTCGTTCGGCGGACAGTCGAGTTACGATCCGAACGTGATCCGCGAGTGGATCGGAGGCAGGGCCTGGCAGCACCGCTCGATCCTCAAGTGCTACGGCGTCGAGACGATCGAGGGGTTGAAGCGCCCCGAGCTGCAGAAGCTCTACGACGAGGTCTCGGCGATCAAGCACTTGAGCAAGGACGACCCCCCAGTCTACCTCTACTACAAAGAGCCGGACCAGCCGGTGCCGGACAACGCCCGACCGGGCCAGGGCATTCACCACCCGATCTTCGCCCACAAGCTGAAAGCCTCGATGAGCAAGCTGGGCATCGAGACGTTCTACCGCCACCGCAGCGAGCGCAAGGGAGACCCGTATCGCGAGATGCTGGCGTTCTTTCGCAAGCACTGGAACACGCCGCCCAGGCCGGCGATCACCAAGAAATCGGCGACCGCCAAGAAGTCTGCTCTCGACGAGGCGCTCGACGAGGCGCTCGACGAGGACCGGTAATCGTCGGGCGCCGCTGCCCTCTGTCCCGGTGATACTCGGCAGCGACACCGCCAGAGGAAATCGGCGCCCGCCCACCACTTCGACCAGGCGGCTCGAATAGCGCGAAGTGTAAGCCTCGCCTCGGCAGCTCCGTGATGCTAGTCTGTCAGTTAGCGGTGGAGCGCGTGAGGATGGGGCGTCTCTTTCGTCCGATGCCACACACAGTCACGAGGGAGCCATGACGCGATCCTTGTCCGCCGAATTGTTCATTGAATACTACCTGCCAGCATTACGGACCGACGACGCCAGGCTCGATTCCTCCAATCGATCGAGTCAAGCGACCGGACTTGTTGATGCGCTCGGCGGCTCGGCCATTCGCTCGCCACGCTGACGCTGCTGTACCTGCGACGCAGCGCAGCACGAATCCACGACTCCCCCACTAGGCGTCCGGGGATTCCCGGCGCAGCATGGCGACCAGACTCAGTCCGGTGAAACCGAGCGCGACACTTCGCAGCAGAGCCCGCCAGCGAGGAACCTCGAGCTGGTGAAAGTTGATCCACATCACGCCGGTCAGCGCGCAGAAGATGACGATCGTCAGCAGGTAGCGGGGCTGGCGCTTGCGCCAGCCGACGACGGCGAAAGCCAGCGCGTGAACCGGAAACAGGACCAGCAAGAACCCGTAGAGCGCATGCCAGCCGAAAGCCTGGACGATCGCCGTGCTGAGCGTGACGGCAAACAGTGCGATCCCCGCCGCGAGCGCGGCGGGGTGCAGTTTTTGGATCAGACGGAGCAGATGGCTTCGAGCCGCTCCGGCGTTCCTTGCAAGGCGGTCCGCTGCATGTAGTGGTAGACACTGCGCAGGCCGCCCAGCTCTTCACCGCCACCTGCCCGACCGGGCCCGCCGTGAACCAGCTGCGGCATCGCCACGCCGTGACCGGTCGACTCCCCGCTCGCCTGCTCGTTCATCACCATCAGCCGGCCGTGGAACGGCGCCAGACCGAAGGTCAGCTTACGGGCCAGCGCCTCGTCCTCGCTGTAGAGCGTGGCCACCAGACTACCTCCGCCCTTGCGGGCCAGCGCGAGCGCTTGATCGTCGTCCGCATAGC
Organism: uncultured Planctomycetota bacterium; assembly: GCA_964486115.1. GTDB lineage: Bacteria > Planctomycetota > JACQVV01 > JACQVV01 > CAZANL01 > CAZANL01. The sequence continues at coordinate 3,363 of CAZANL010000209.1, read as the reverse complement.
CGATGACGGTCGCCACGGGCCCGAAGACCTCCACCTCGTGCACCTTGACCGCGCTTGCGGCGTCCTTGCAGCGCAGCAGGATCGGTTCGAGGAATGACCCCTTCTCGCCGTCCGCACCCTCGAAATCGCTGCGATCGGGGTCGCCATGCACGATCTCGCACTCCTCGCTGAGAACGGCAATCCCCTCACGAGCGTCTCGGAGCGCCGATCGATTGACCAGCGGCCCCATCTTGACGCCCTCGACCGCCGGATCTCCGACGACGGTACCCGAGAGCTTGGCCGTGATCGCCTCGATCACCGCCTGCTCGCGGTCCGCCGGCACGAGAATGCGCCGGATCGCGGTACACTTCTGTCCCGCCTTGACCCGCATCTCATTGAGGATCTCGCGAACGAACTTGCCGAACGTCGGCGAGTCGGCCGCCACGTCGTGGCCGAGCATGATGCAGTTGAGCGAGTCGGCCTCCATGTTGAACCGGACCGAGTTGGCGACGAGGTTCGGATGGCTCTTTAGCTTGCAGCCCACCGATGCCGAGCCGGTGAAGCCCAGCACGTCCTGACAGGTCATGTGGTGGAGCAGATCGCCCACCGAGCCGCAGACCAGCTGCAGCGTGCCCTCGGGCATGACGCCGGACTCGATCAGCCTCTCGACCATCCGGTAGGCCAGCCAGGCAGTGCTCGTCGCCGGCTTGACCAGCGCCGGCATTCCGGCCAGCAGCGACGAAGCCAGCTTCTCGAGCATGCCCCAGGCCGGAAAATTGAAGGCGTTGATCTGCACCGCCACGCCTTCGAGCGGCACACGGATGTGGCGCCCGACGAAGGTTCCCTCCTTGGACAGGCCGGCCACCTCGCCGTCGACGATGAAGCTGCTGTCAGGCAGCGCCTTGCGCCCCAGACTGGAGTAGACGAACAAGGTGCCGATGCCGCCCTCGACGTCCATCCAGGCATCCCGCTTGGTTGCCCCGTAGGCCGCGGCAATCTCGTAGAACTCCTCGAGGTGACCGTTGAGCACACCGGCCATCTTCTTCAGCAACTCCCCCCGCTGAGGGAAAGTCATTGCGCGCAACGCCGGCCCCCCGACGTTGCGCCCATATTCGAGCATCGCCTCGAAGTCGAAACCCTCGGTGCTGCAGCTGGCGATCTGCTCTCCAGTCACCGCGTGATGTAGCGCGCGACCAGCGCCGCCACCCGTCTGCCACTCGCCGCAGATGTAACTTTTCAAGGTGATCATCGAATTGCTCCTACTTGCCGCTGAACTCGGCCCGACGCTTCTCGACATACGACGCGATGCCTTCCTTGGCGTCGGCGCTGGCGAACAGCTGAGCCTGGTACTCCCGCTCCATCACGAGCCCCAACTCGAAGGGGACCTCGGCGCCGGACTGGATTGACCGCTTGATCATGCCGACCGCCATGCTGGCCTTCCCGGGAGGGGCGAACTTCGCAGCATACTCGGTGACCTGCTCCATGAACGAGGCGTGGTCGCCTTCGAAGATCTCGGTGACGATCCCCATCGCCTGGGCATCCTCGAAATCGAAGGTCCGTCCCGTGGCGCACAGCTCCAGTGCCTTGGCCTTGCCGATCAGGCGAGACAGGCGCTGGGTCCCGCCGGTCCCGGGCAGCACACCCAGATTGACCTCGGGGAGACCTATCTTGCCACCACCCTTGCGCGCGATGCGGATGTCGGCCGCCATCGCGATCTCCAGACCGCCGCCGACGGTGTGGCCGTTGAGGGCCGCGATCACCAGCTTCGGGGTGTGCTCCAGACGGTTGAGCGTCTCGTTGGCGTGGAGGCAGAAGAAATATTTGAACTTGGGAGTGACGTCGTTGAGCATCCCGATGTTGGCGCCGGCGGAGAAGAACTTCTCCCCCTTACCCGTGATCACGATGACATGGACGTCGTCGTCGAAGCGCGCCTTGAGGATCCCCTCGTCCAGATGACGCATCATCTCGTGGGTGTAGGTGTTCGCCGGCGGATCGTCCATCTGGATCCAGCCTATTCCGTTCTCGGCCGAGTAGTTGACCAGTCTGTTCTCGCTCATGATTGCTCCTGTCTCTCGCTTACTCGTTGAGTAGTTTGCTCTTGATGTCCTTCTCGATCACTTTCCGGATCGCAGAGTCTTGCTTGAACTTACCGTCTGCACGCTTGCCGAGTTCATGGCCCGGCGACTTGAACTTGATCTCGCCCGTCGCGCCGATGCCGACGAGGCCGTGGTTGCCGATGCCGAATTTCTTCACCTCTGCGGCATGCTTGTCCGCGGCGGTGATCACGGTAAAGACCACCCGGCCATCATAGGGGTTTTTCAGCGCAGTCACGGCGCGTCCTATGTTGCTGCAAAGGGGTCAGCCGGGTAGCGCATAGTAGCGCACCTCGGGCAGCTGCTGGCCACTCTGGCCCTTCGCCTTGTCACCCTGGCCTCGGGTCTTCTCGTCTGTCTTCTTACTGGGGGGACCATCAGGCCGCATACTCGCGCTACGATCAGACTCCCCGCAGCCGACGAGCAAACACATTCCGAGTAGCATTCCCAGCATCGGCCTCATTCGGTGCTCCCTAGTCCTGGTCGACGCTGCGGCTTGGATCGGCCAGCAGCACCCAGACGGCGCTCAACTCCACGAAGGAGGGACGCTCTTTGTCCTGCTCGAACGGGTACAAGCCCAGCGAGAGGGCCGTGACCGGCGTCAGCAAGATCGCCAGCGGCGCCTCGTACCACTCTCGATACCCCTCGTGCTTCGGCGCTTGCCAGTACTCGATCGATGCCTGATAGTGCGCACACCCGGTCAGCAGCGTGGCCAGAATCAGCATGGTCAGGAGTCTGGACATTGAGGCAAAGACCGTACCACGGCCCACCGGGTTGTGCTACAAGAACCCGATGCTCGTCTACAGCGCCACGGTCGGCCCATTCATGGAGAACAGCTACGTCCTGGCCTGCTCTCAAACCCGCCAGGCAGCGATCATCGACCCTGGAGAAGCCGCTCCGGTCCTCGAGATCGTTCGCGAAAACACACTCGAGCCCCTGTTCATCCTGAACACCCACGCCCACATCGACCACGTGATCGGTGTAGCTGAAGTCCAGGAGTCGCTGGACATTCCGTTCTACCTCCACCCGCTGGAGCATGAGTGGGCCGCACAGGTCGGAACTCAGGCGGCGATGTTCGGTCTGCCGGCGCCCCGCGCACCACGCGTGGATCACGAGATCAAGGGCGGTGACCGGTTCACCATCGGACAGCTGACTGTCGACGTCGTGGACACCCCGGGCCACAGTCCGGGCCACGTCTCACTGCTGCTCCCCGGCCGGACATTCTCCGGCGACTGCCTGTTTGCCGGGTCGATCGGGCGAACCGATCTGCCTGGCGGTGACTACGACACGC
>CAZANL010000208.1:2435-7750 GCA_964486115.1 uncultured Planctomycetota bacterium | reverse complement strand
AATCGTCCGCTGAAGTGCCGTGCGGTTGTGGATCAACCGGTCCAAGGTCACGTAGCCAATCAGCTCCCCCCGCCGGAAGAAACGGAGCATGATCTGGTCCTTGCGGTGTCTCAGGGTGAGCAAGTTCATTCCAGGGTAGCCGGTCACAAGGTGCTGGCCGTCGTTGGCCAGGAACGCCACGCGGTGCCAGCCCGACATCGCCCAGAGTTTGCCCCGTTTGCCAGCCCTCACTTGATAGACCGTCGTGATCCGCCGCTGGGCATCGAGCACCGCACAGTGTGCACGATTGCGTGACCAGATCACCTTGTCCCGAGGCGGGCACAGAGGGCTGTCCGCGATAGCGAACTGGGTCCAGATGAGCAAAACCACTGGCAATAGCCGCAGCTGTTGGTGCACCAGGAATCCAATCGGGGGGCGGCGTCGATTCATTGCGTTCTCCAGATCAAGGAACCCCCAGGCTACCAGAACGCGCACCGCCGAGCCAAGCGGCCAATCCTCGCTCCCCGATCCCCAAGAATCCCTGACAAATCCGCCCCTCCACGGCGCGGGGGAATTCTGCCCTCGACGCGGGCGGTGCGACGTTATCGGGAGCCAGGTAGCCTTCCAGTGCTCTGGAGAATTTGGCCGCCAAGGGGAGTTGCGGTGCTAGAACAAACTCGCCACGCGACACCTCTCGCAAGTCGAAAGAGAGCAAGAAGCAGTTCCGTCTGGCTCAGTTCGTGACGGTGTGACCGCAGTACATGCAGCGGTTTTTCCCCTTGGGGAGCCGCCGTGCGCACTCGGGGCAGTCCGGATTGTCGAGTTCCCGCTGAGGGGTGATCTTGCCGTCCGCCACGCCGTCCTCGAGGTCGATCATCTTCAGCAGGTTGATGAACTCCTGCGCCTCGCAGACCTCCTTCTCGATGACCATTCGCAGCAGGGTCTGGTTGAACAGAGCCAGGCTGGCGAGGTCCTCCTCCAACTGGCGCACCCGCGTCTGAAGCTCCTTGCTGAGGATGTTGCTGTCGATGACCCGGCTGGACAGGGACTTGTTGTGCTTCTTGAGTTCCTCAATGTCGTCTCGCCGGAAGAAGTCGTTGTCGAACATGTATGGCCAGATGGACAAGGGTCCCTCCCTGATATTAACGTGTGGCTCAGCAGTGGGTGCAGGCTTCGAGGCGCTTGGCTGGCATCCCCCCCCACATCAGACACCATCCGCCGCCCGAAGGCCAGCCACGATTACGCTGCTCCCCACCAGCCTCCACGGCGTGGTCAGCGCCAGGAGAGGATGCCGCGGTGGGACTCCCTCGCGCAGAAGTCGAGCAGCAGCTCCACCTCGGGGTTGCTCGCCCCTTCTTGCCGCAGCTGTTCGATGGCCTGAGTCAGCGGAGTTCCCGAGCGGAACATCCGCTTGTACGCTCGGCGGATCTCCGAGATCGACTGACTGGACAGACCGGCTCGCTTGAGACCGACCCGGTTGATGCCCTGGATTCGAGCCCGACACCCGCCGGCCCAGCCGAACGGCGGGAGGTCCTGGCCCAGACCCGATCCCCCCTGGGCCAGCGCGAGTCGACCGAGGCGCACGAACTGGTGGATCATCACGCCCCCCGAGACGTAAGCCTCCTCGCCGAGCTCCACATGTCCGGCGAGCGCGGAGTAGGTGGCGATCACCGCCCGGTTCTCGACCACACAGTCGTGTCCGACATGGCAATAGGCCATCAGCATGCAGCCGTCGCCGATCCGCGTCAGTCCGCCTCCCTTGATCGTGCCACGGCTGATGTTGACACCGTCCCCGAGCTGAGTCTCTCTCCCGATCTCCAGGCGTGTCGGCTCACCGCGGTAGGTCAAGTCCTGTGGCGGGCTGCCGAGGGTGGCGTGCTTGCCGACGCGGCAGTCCGGGCCCAGCACCAGCGGCCCCTCGAGGCAGCTGTGGGGCCCGATCGTCGTTCCGCTGCCAATCGTCACCGACCCTTCGATGACGCAGTAGGGTCCAATGCGTACCCCCTCGCCAATCTGCGCGGCTGGATCGATGATCGCGGTGGAGTGGATCTCGCTCACGACCGGGAGTATAGCGAACCGCGATTCGATTCCCAACGGTTGTATCGTGGCGGTTCTCTGATTGAACTATGGCTGCCGGCCCCACTCAGGGGTGGGGCGTAACTCACGGAGCAACACGATGCAGGCCAAGCAGGCGAAGTCCCTGGCGGAGCTGTCGGAGCTGGTGGGCGGTATGGTCGAGGGAGATCCCAGCCAGCAGGTGCTCAGCGTGGCCCCTCCGGAGCAGGCCGGAGCGGATGATCTGGTGTTCTTGCTGAGCAATGACCCGATCGAATGTTCCGCGAGTGCCGCTGTGATGTCCGTCGACGCGCCTGCCGGGGAGTATGCCCATCGAATTCGTGTCTCGGAGCCGAAGCTGGCGATGGCCAGAATTCTGGGGGCGCTCTTTCCGCCTGATCGCCCGGATCCTGGGGTGCACGCCAGCGCGGTGATCCACCCCAGCGCCCGAGTCGCTGACAGCGCCTCCGTCGGGCCGCTGGCCGTGATCGGCGAAGAGGCGCAGATCGGTGAGGGCGCTGTGGTGGAGAGCGGCTGTGTGATCGGTCGGGGCTGTCTGATCGGCGAGGGTTGCTGGCTGCACGCCCGCGTGGTGCTCTATCCGGAGACGGAGCTGGGGCGACAGGTGACGATCCACTCCGGCGCGGTGATCGGGGCGGTTGGGTTCGGCTATCTGCCGCAGGCGTCGGGTCACCTCAAGATCCCGCAGGTCGGGCAAGTCGTGATCGAGGACGGCGTCGAGGTCGGCGCCAATACGACGATCGACCGGGCGACGCTGGGCCGGACGCGGATCGGTTCTGGCGCGATCATCGACAACCTGGTTCAGATCGGTCACAACTGCGACATCGGCCCGATGTCGGTGATCGTCAGTCAGGCCGGGGTGGCGGGGTCCACCCGGCTCGGCGCGGGTTGCATCCTGGCGGCTCAGTCGGGGGTGGGTGACCACGTGGTGCTAGAGGATCAGGTCGTGCTGGGTGGGGGGTCGGGGATCTATCCCAATACACATGTCGCTGCGGGCAGCCGGCTGCTGGGCACTCCGGCGCGTGAGGCCCAGGGCGTCCTCCGACAGTGGGCGATGCAGCGCAAGCTGCCGCAGCTGCTGCACGAGGTCAAGCAGCTCGGTGTTCGGCTGGACGAGCTCACTCGTTAGCCGGCCAGCGTCCGACAGCCGGGGTCAGGTCTTCTTGATGACGACCAGCGTGAGGTCGTCGGCCTGTGGAGCGGTTCCGCGATGGCGCTCCAGCTCGAGCAGCATCGCGCCAACGATCTGCTCTGGCGACATGCGACCCAGGACCTTGAGCAGCAACTCGGTGGCTTCCAGACCAAACTCCCGCCCCTCTGCATCGAAGGCCTCGGTGACGCCGTCGGTGTAGAGCAGCAGAACGTCTTCGGGGAGCAGCGCGAGCTGCTGCTGGGTGTAGGTGTCGTGGCTCTCGGGCCGTAGCCCGAGAGCTCTTCCGCCCGCCGGGATGCGCTCAACGACGCCCTGCTCGGCCCGGTATATCAGCAGGTGCTCGTGGCCTGCTCCAGTCCAGCTGAAGGTGCCGAGCGTCGTGTCGTACCCCAGCAGGACCAACGACATGAACATCCCCTCCCGGCGCGTGTCCGGACACAGCAGACGGTTCATTTCACAGACCAGTTCACGCGTCGAGGAGCCGAACCCAGCCAGGCCGAGCAGGTAGGAACGGGCCATCGTCATCACCAGCCCAGCCGGGACGCCCTTGCCGCTCACGTCGCCGATCACGGTGTAGAGCAGCTTGCCGTCCTCGCTCATCAAGAAGTCATAGTAGTCCCCGCCGATCTCCGCGGCCGAGATGCAGGCGCCCGCCAGCTCGAGCCCTGGCACATCCGGGGGCTGGTTGGGTGTCAGGCTCTGCTGGATCTTGGCCGCGACCTGAAGCTCGTAGTCCAGGCGGCGACGGTCGCTGATCTCGGCCACCATCTGTGCGTTCTCGATCGCCATCGAGGCGAAGACGGCGATTCCGGTCAGCAGGCGCAGGTGGTCCTCTTCGAGCCGGTGTTCGGCGGTGGTGGTGTCGAGGTGAATCACACCGAGCACCGCGTCGTCGCTGGAGACCAGAGGCACGCAGATTGCCGATCGGATCCCCAGCACGTCGATCGAGGCCTCCTCGCCGAAGCGCGAGTCGGTCGGCGCGTCGCGGGTCAGGATCCCCTCGCGGTGGCTCAGCAGGTGGGCCACGATGGTGCGGCTGACCGGCAGCTGCCCTTCGATTTCCGGGGCGTGGGGTCTGCGATGGGTCGCGACCGGTCGAAGCAACCGGTCTGGGGCTTCGCAGAGCAGGACGGCCCCTCGGTCGGCCGGAATCACCTCGAAAACGATTTCGAGGACTCGGGGCAGCAGCTCTTCTAGCGTGAGGCGGTTCATCAGCGCGCTGGCTACCTGGACCAGAGATCCGAAGCACAGGGCAGGATCGCTGGTGCGGTCAAACGACTCCAGGAGCTTCTGAGCGTTGTGATGAAAGCGCACTCTGGCCTCGGCGACCGCTGGTTCGTCGATCAGCGGCAAGGCAATGCCTTCCGGGGAAGCGTCTCGATCCCCTGATTCGAGGTGGAACAGCAGCATCACGTTGGCCGCGACGATTCGGTCACCTTGCTCGAGCACCCGATCGCGGCCTAGCGGCTCGCCGTTGACGAACACCGGGATCTCGCAGTGGGCATTGCTCAGCACGAGTCGCTCACCCTGCCGCGCGAGCTGTGCCTGAATGCCGCCTATGGCAGCTCCCTCCAGCCGGAGAGTTGCCCGGCTGCCGCTGCCTAGACTGGCCTGGGACACATGGGTCAGGTCGAATGTTCGCCCGATTTGGGGACCGTCGATAACTGTCAGCTGCTTCACGCTCGACAGTCTAACAGGTCGGGCGCGCTTGACAGGCATTCAGCGGGGTGTTTTCCTAGGCGAACACTCGCAGACACAAGGAGATACGATGGGGGCTGAAGAGGAAACGGGCCGGGATCCGGAGGAGCTGGTCGATGAGTTGCACGGACTGCCCGAAACGGGCCAGGTTCGGTCGCTTCCACATCCAGAAGAGACCATCGGTGTGGGGGCGGATGTACCCACCAAAGTATTGGACAACATTCCTCGGGAGAAGGTGGGGGAGATACGGAGGAAACTCGGCATCGAGGACGATGGCTCAGACTTGTTGGTAGGAGAAGACGGCCTCGCCGGCCCCCCGGCGGAGATCTTCCGCTTATACGACATCCGGGGATTTGCCGACAGCCAGCTGACGGACGTGAATGTTCGCGCCATTGGACGGGCCTACGGA
>CAZANL010000208.1:0-2425 GCA_964486115.1 uncultured Planctomycetota bacterium | reverse complement strand
ATCGGCGGCGATGTGCGTGTCTCGACACCCCGGATCCGCGCCGCGCTGACGGCTGGAATCAATGAGGCTGGAGTGGACGTGCTGGACATTGGCATCGTGCCCACGCCCGCCGTCTACTTTGCGCTTTACCATTTTGATGATCTGGCTGGCGGGATCATGATCACCGGCAGCCACAACCCGCCGAATTACAATGGGTTCAAGATGTGCAAGGGCCGGTCGGGCCTGCACGGCGAGGACATTCAGACGCTGCGTGAGATGATCGAATCTGATAGCTACGGCAGCGGTAGCGGTAACGGGCTGGTCGAGGTGACGGACAACTTCCTCGATGACTACATCGAGATGATCGTCGACAAGGTGGAACTGGATCGCGGGCTCGAGGTGGTGGTCGATGCGGCCAACGGATGCGCCTCGCGCGTCGCTCCCTACGTCTACAAACGAATGGGCTGTGGCGTGACCCAGATGTACTGCGAAGAGGATGGGACCTTTCCGAACCACCCGGCGGATCCGACCGTGGTCGAGGCTATGGTCGATCTGCAGGCCAAGGTGCTCGAGGAAGGGGCAGACCTGGGGATCGGGTTCGACGGTGACGCTGACCGCATCGGGGTGGTCGACGACAAGGGTCGGATCGTCTGGGGCGATCGCTTCATGGCGTTGTTTTTCCGGGAAGTGCTGGCTAAGCAGCCCGGCGCCACGGCGATCATCGAGGTCAAGTGCTCGCAGGCCTTGATCGAAGACGTGGAAGCCCACGGTGGCAAGACCCTGATCTACAAGACGGGGCACAGCCTGATCAAGGCCAAGATGAAGGAGCTGGACGCGCCATTCACCGGTGAGATGTCGGGGCACATGTTCTTTGCGGACGAGTTCTACGGCCACGACGACGCGATCTATGCGGGAGCCCGGCTGATGCGAATCCTGGCTGCCGATGGCAGGAAACTGTCGGAGATCCTCGACGAGATCCCGTCCTACCACGCCACGCCGGAGTTACGGGTGGGGTGTCCCGAGGACCGCAAGTTCGATGTCGTGGAGCAGGTCACCGAGGCCCTTCGTGCGGAGTACGAGATCCTCGACGTGGACGGCGTGCGGGTTGTCTTCGAGGATGGCTGGGGTCTGGTTCGCTGCTCAAATACCAGTCCCATGCTGATCGTGCGCAGTGAGGGGCGGACTCCAGAGCTCCGAGACGAGATCCTCCAGCTTCTGCTGTATACGCTGGAGGGTCACGAGGGTGTCGATCTGACGCCGCTGCGGAAAGCTCTCGGCTCGTCTTGATCGGCTCGGCACAGAGCATCTCGTCCAGTGGGTAACATGCGCGGGCCGATGGCTCCTTCGTGGCGCTGGGACCGGAAGGACGAGATGAATTGTCTTTCGCGAAACCTCAAGCCGGGCATAATTGGTGTGGTGTCGATGCAACGCGATATGAGTCTGTTGCTGGTTTTGGCCGTGGTGCTGGGCGGTTGCGCAATCCAGACCCAGCAGCCGAGTGCGCGCCAGCGTCCCAACAAGCCGAGGCCGGAGCGGGTCGTCAAGCGTCCCAGCGCCTCGAGACTGCCGGCGTGGTTCACTCGGAAGCTTCTGGTGAAGAGACTCGCTGAGTTCTCCGGGCTGTCGCTGACCGGCATCTGGTCAGTGCGCATTCTCTATCGCAATGGCGAGGACGTGCTGGTCTACTACCTGGATGTCCAGTCTCGTCAAGGACGGCTCGAGACGGTGGCTGTACGGGAAACGGCCCCGGTGCCGGCCAGCGGATTTGTGACTGCTGACTGGCGAGGCCGCTGGGTCGTGGTTCAGCCTGCTGAGGGGCACCCACGCTGGCCTGTCAGGCCGCTGGAGGACCTCTCGGAGGTGTGGTGGGTGTCGAGGGTGCCCCAGGTGCTGGCGGGGCTGGCAGAGATCCCGGGAAAGCCCGTCAGACAGAGCCAGCTGGTGCAGGTGACCTATCCGGGCCATCAGCTCGAGTTGGATCGCGGGCGGGTGGTGCGCCTGATCGAGCTGGGCTCCAAGCGCTCGGTGCGTATCGAGCGCAAGGGGAAGCAGCTGGTCTTGACACAGGGCCAGACGCGAGTGGTTCTGAGTAAGGATGGCGAGGCTGGCCGCTGGCGGGTGCAGAGCGCCCGCTTCGAGCCGTTTGGAATGAAGAAGGGACAGGCAGAGCTTGCTGGCTGGCGGAGAGCCGGCACTGCAGCGTTGGAAGAAGATCCATACCGTAAGGCCGTGGCTGCCTATCGGCAGGCTCGGAAGCGAGGAGCGGGCGTTGGTGAACAGGTCACCCGGTTAGCGGCATTGTTTGGCGGCTGGGCGACGCGTGAGATCGAGGGACGGTAAGGAGGACGATCGTGTTGCGATACATGGGACTGGCTTTGGGACTGGTAGTGATCCTCACCGGCTGCAGCACTCAAAAGGTGATGAACGGTGCCTCCTATGAAGACAC
>CAZANL010000207.1:0-7750 GCA_964486115.1 uncultured Planctomycetota bacterium | reverse complement strand
AACCGCTGAGATTCTGGCAGCCAGCCTCCAGCCAGGGCTTCGGGGGCCATGAATGGATACGCACGAGCCCCTCGGCAATCGCTGGCGTGCCGTTACGCCGGCTCTCAGGCCCTGCGGCTACCAGGCAGCTGAAACTGCGACGGATAGAGCGGCGCTGGCTCGGGCTCGGCCAGGCCGGGCTCGAGAAAGTCGAGCTGCTCCTCGGTCAGGCCGGAGGGCCGGTACCCTCGCCGGCGAGCGATGGCGGCTACCGCGCAGGCATTGACCTCGAAGTTGGGGTAGGCCTTCGGCTCGAACCGCTGCCATTCCCCATCGCTCATCTGGATCCAGTCGTCAACAATCAGCGTCAGGCTGCGTTCGATTGCCGCGTGATCCTTGCACGGTATGGTAAAGCCCAGCTGCAGCCAGGCTTCGCTGTAGTCGTCCTCGCCCTTGACGGGCAGGCGCGGCGACGGGCGACCACCGATCAACTTCCAGATCACCTGGTCGGAGACGTGGTTCTGATCCAGGCGAACTGGTGGCAGCGTGTCCAGCAGTTTCCACTCTCCGGCAATCGTCGCATACATCGCTGCCTCGAGCATGCTACCGGTCAGGTAGCGGCCGAACGCGGTCAGTGCGATCCAGCGACGCCATACGGGATGCTCGGCCCCGGCGGCATACAGATAGGAGGCCAGCTCCAGCGAGAGATCGGTCAGCGAGCACATCGCCTCTCGCAGCCGCTCGGGCTTCGATCGGTCCATCTTGTCGATCGACTTCAGCTCCCGCCCCACCGTCGGCAGCATGTCCAGCGCGAAGGCCTCGATGCCCTGCCGGCGAACGGGCTTGCCAACCGGCTGCTCGAGCCGCGCGAACTCTTGAGCGAAGCGCGCTCGGTAACCCACGAAATGCCTGAACTCGGTCATTTTTCGAGAACGGTGGTGAAGGCCTCCAGCGCCCTACCAACCTCCTTGTCAGTCGTGTAGCGGGAAAGGCTGATCCGGATCGCTCCGGCCGCTCGCTCGGGGGAGATCCCCATGGCTGACAGCACGTGGCTGCCCACGGTGCCGGTGTCGTGGCAGGCTGCTCCGGTCGAAACGGCGACGCCGAGCTCGTTCAACTGGCCTGCCAGATCCGCCGCACGCTCACCGGGGAACGAGACATTGAGGGTGTTGGGGAGGCGCGACTGCTCCGGCCCATTACGCAGCAGGTCCGGCCGAAGCGTCTCGAGCCCAGCGAGCAGCTGGTCGGAACGCCGCCTCATCTCCGTCGTCTTGGTCGGGAGATCCTCACAGGCCAGCTCCAGCGCGGTGGCCAGACCGACGATGCCCGCCACGTTCTCGGTCCCGCTGCGCAAGCCGTGCTCCTGACCTCCTCCGAGCAGCAGCGGCGCCATCGGCGTACCCTGCCGGACATAGAGCAGCCCCACGCCACGCGGCCCGTGGAACTTGTGGGCCGACAACGAGAGCAGGTCGACCTCTAGCGGGTCCAGATCCACGGGACACTTGCCGACCGCGTTGACGGCGTCGGTGATCACCGGAATGCCGCGCGCGCGAGCCTCACGCGCAATGCGGCTGACCGGCAAGACGGCGCCGGTCTCGTTGTTGGCCAGCATGACCGCGACCAGAGCGGTCCGATCGTCCAGGGCCTCGGCCATCTGGGCCGGATCGGGCAATCCATGTTCGTCGACCGGAACTAGAACGGTCCGGAAGCCCTCCGACTCGAGCTGTCGCATGGGAGCCAGGATCGCGGCATGCTCCACGGTCGTGGCCACCAGGCGGTCGGCCCCCGTCGCTTTTCGTCGGGCACGGGCCACGCCGAGAACCGCCATCACGTCCGACTCCGTGCCCCCCGCGGTGAACAAAATCTCCTGTGGAGAGGCACCGAGGATCCCTGCCACGAGTTCTCGCGCCTGGCCCAGACCACGCTTCGGCCCCTGACCGAAACTATGCCCACTACTGGGGTTGCCCCAATACTGCTGGAAGTAGGGCAACATGGCATGAATTACCTCGGGGGCCACCGGAGTGGTCGCGTTATTGTCCAGATAGATGTGAGTCTCGGTCTGCATTGACGTATTGTACCACGATGGTCACCACCCGCTTGACCGGGTTCGACCTGGTGGGTACAGTACACGACCCAACCCATTTTCACGGATGAGGTAATACCATGAGCGAGTCCGATTTGGCTGGTATGAGCCCCGCCGAGGTCAACGTGATTGCCAGGGGGCTGTACTGGCTAGCCGCGACCGATGGCGTCGAAGACGGAGAGGTAGCGCTGATCGAGGAGTTCCTGCGCGAGACTGGCAGCCAGTGGACGCTGGAGCAGATTCAGCAGACCCCCTTTGATCCGCGCGAGCTGAACGCCTTCCTCGAGACGTCCTTCATGCGCCATGTCTTCCTGAAGGCGGCTGTGGCCTTGATCGCCGCGGATGGCGAAGTCTCGCATCTGGAGCGTCAAGCGCTGCACCGGTGTGCGCGGATGCTCGGCCTGAGCGACCGGCAGTTCCAGGAACTCGCCGAACAGGCCCAGACCATTGCCAAGGAAACGGAAGCCAGTTCGGCAACCGGCTAAGACTCAAAAGACGAAGGAGACCACCGTGGGCCTACTCAGCTTCATCAAGAACCAGCTGATCGAAATCATCGAATGGCAGGATGATACCGGTTATACGCTGGTTCACCAGTTCCCGGATCAGGACCATGAGATCAAGAACGGCGCCAAGTTGATCGTTCGGCCGGGACAAGCCTGCGTCCTGGTCAATGGGGGTGAGATCGCCGACGTGTTCACGCCGGGAACGTACACCCTGGCAACCGACAACTTGCCGGTGCTGAGCACACTGATGGGCTGGAAATACGGCTTCGAGAGCCCCTTCAAGGTGGATGTCTTCTTCGTCAGCACCAAGCGCTATCTGGACCAGAAGTGGGGCACCTCCAACCCCGTGATGATGCGTGATCCCGAGTTCGGACCGGTGCGCATCCGCGCCTTCGGCATCTACAACTTCCGCATCAGCGATCCGAAGAAGTTCGTCAGCGACATCTCGGGCACCGAAGGGCTCAAGACCATCGATGAGATCGAAGGCCAGCTCAAGCGGCTGGTGGTCTCGGTCTTCTCCTCCACGCTGGCCAAGGCCCGGCTGCCGGTCCTCGAGATGGCGGGCCAGTACCAGAAGGTGGCCGAGCTGGTGATGGAGGAGCTGCAGTCCCGGTTCTCGGAAATCGGGCTGAACATCGTCGACATGCTGATCGAGAACATCTCGCTGCCGAAGGAAGTCGAGGCGTTGATGGACCAGGGCTCGGGCGTCAGCGTGATGGGCAACCGGATGCCGGGCTACATGCAGATGCAGGCCGCCCAGGCAATGCGCGAGGCGGCGAGCAACCAGTCGGGCGGCGCGGCGGGCAGCGGGATGGGCCTGGGCGCCGGCTTCGCGATGGCCAACATGATGGCCAACAACATGATGCCCGGGATGCAGCCCCAGCAGGCACAACCCCAGGTGGCAGCTCCTCAGGCAGCCGCGCCCCAGATGGTCGCCTGCGGCAACTGCCAGCAGCCGGTCGGGGTCAGCGCCAAGTTCTGCGCCAACTGCGGCACCCAGCGCAACACGGCCTGCTCCAACTGTCAGGCCACACTGCCCAATGGCGCCAAGTTCTGTGGCAACTGCGGAAAGCCGACGACCTAGCTTCCCACGTGAGCCCGGATGCCGACCAGTCCGCAGGGCGGATGCGTGAGGTCACCGAGCAGTCGACTCTCGAGTTTCCCTGCTCCGCCTGTGGTGCGAAGCTGAATTTCGCCGCGGGGACCGCGGCGCTCGCATGCGGTCACTGCGGCCACGAGGAAGCGATCCCCACCTCGAAAGAGGAGGTCGTCGAGCACGACGTCGACGATTACCAGAGCAAGGGCGAGCGAGGCTGGGGAACCGAGCAGACGAAGACCTACGACTGCCGGGAGTGCGGCGCAAAAACGACCGCCGATGCGAAGCACACCTCCTTCACCTGTCCATTCTGTGGGTCGCCACAGGTGGACCAGGCCGACGCGGAGGATCTGCACCGTCCCGAGTCGATCATCCCCTTCGTCGTCGACGAACGGAAAGCGGGCACGAACGTCAAGACCTGGATCGCCAGCCTCTGGTTTCGCCCCAGCGCGCTGAAGAAGCTGGCCCAGCTGGGCCAGATCCGCGGGGTGTACATCCCACACTGGACCTATGACTCGATGACCCACTCCTTCTGGGAGGCGCAGTCGGGCTACTATTACTACGAGACGGAGAGCTACACCGACTCCGAGGGCAACAGCCAGACCCGGCAGGTACGCAAAACGCGCTGGAAGTGGACCTCGGGGAAGCACCAGGCCTTCTTCGACGACGTACTGGTCTGCGCCTCGAAGGGGGTCGACCCCGGCTTGATGGTGCAAGCCTACCCCTACGACACGACCCGGCTGGTCAACTACGACCCACGATTCCTGGCCGGCTGGGCCGCCGAAAACTACCGACGAACGATGCTGGAGTGCTGGCCCGACGCCCGCGAGTTCATCGACGGCAAGATTCGCACGGCCTGCGCCGCCAAGGTTCCGGGCGACACCCACCGGAGCCTGAGCGTCGAGAGCAGCTACATGAACAAGACCTACAAGCACTGTCTGCTACCGTTGTGGTTCGGCACCTACCACTTCAAGAACATCGTCTGGCCACTGATGGTCAACGGGCAAACCGGCGAGGTCGTCGGCAAGGCCCCCTACAGCTGGGTCAAGATCACGCTGCTGGTCCTCGGGATACTGGGCACCATCGCGCTGATCGTCACCCTGGCATCGAAATAGAGCTATGTCTGAAATCTCCTGGGTCGAGAACGTCTCCGAGGCAGACTTCCAGCACCTGGTGATCGACCGGTCGGCCACCGTACCGGTCGTCGTCGACTTCTGGGCCGACTGGTGCGAACCCTGCAAGCAACTCGCACCACTGCTCGAGCAAATCGCCGAAGAATACGGCGGCGCGTTCATCCTGGCCAAGATCAACACCGACCAGTGTCAGAATCTGATGATGACGCTGCAGATCCAGTCCATCCCGCTGGTGATCGCCTTCAAGAATGGGCAGCCCGCGCAGCATTTCATGGGCGTGCAGCCCGAGGCGGACGTGCGCGAGTTCTTCAAGCAGGTCCTGCCGGGGGTTGTGCCAGGCGCTCCCGCACCGCTGGAAGAGGCGCCCTGTCCCACCGAGGGAATGACGGCCCAGGAGGCGGAGACGTTCCACCGGGCCAAGCTGGCGGAGGACCAGCGAGATCAAGCGGCGCTGGTCGGATTGGCCGGTCTGCTGCTCGAGCGAGGCGAAGACGATGCCGCAGCGGAGCTGCTCGACCGCGCGGAGCCGGACAACGACACCGAGCGCCTGCAGGCGGTGCTGTTCCTGCGCAAGACCGCGCACCCCTTCGGCGATGTGGACACCGCGCGCGAAACGCTTGCCGCCGACTCAGACAACGCCCAGCGACGCTTCGAATTGGGCTGCGCCCTGGTCGCCGCAGGCGACTATCCGGACGGCCTGGCTGAGCTGCTAGCCGCAGCCCAGGCCGATCGCTCGCTGGCCCGCGAGACGGTCAAGGAGGTGATGGTCCAGACCTTCTACGCAGTCGGCTCGCGCAGCGACCTGGCCGACAGCTACCGCCAACAGCTGACGCTGCTCCTGTACTAGCCATCGTATCTGAGGCCCCTGGCAGCCGAGATCCCCTCAAGCGGCGCCCGCGCCCTCAGCCTCGGCCTGGCTGTCGAGAAAGCGGAACAGGCCCACCGCAACGACCCCGCCGCCGATCGGACCGATCAGATACAGCGGCAGGTGGGTCAGGAAAGTGCTGCTGTTCTTGAGGTGCATCAGCCCCGGCCCGATGAAGACCGCCGGATTGAAGCAGCCACCGCTGATCGGGCCGACACAGATCGCCCCTGCGGTGACCGTCATCCCGATCGCCAGGCCGTAGATGTTGTTGCCCTCCAGCTTGTCGGAGGTCGCCACGGTGAGGATGACCAGACAGAGCGCGAAGGTGAACAGGAACTCGGCCAGCAACACCTGGCCCGCCGAAAACCCGTCACCGGGCTGAGGCGCAAAGGTCTGCGGCGACTTGAACAGGTAGACCACCACCGCCGCGGCGAATGCGCCGACGATCTGCGATACCAGGTAGAGCGGAATGTCCTTGGCATCGAGCTTGCCCCGCAGCCAGATGGCGATGGTGACGGCCGGGTTGTAGTGCGCACCCGAGATGTGGCCCCCGACATAGACCATCACCATCAGGGTCAGGCCGATCGCAGCCGGGTCGCCCGACATGCCGATCGCCAGGACTAGAAAAAAAGTACCGACGAGTTCCATCACCCCTTCGCGCATCTGATCCTCCTTGGCTTTTCCGAGATCGCGGAAGCGGGATCCTATCGGGCGTCCGGAGGAACTCAACGGCTCGACCGACCAAAATAGCTGAAATTTCGGTAAAACTAGCTCAGGGTGCGCCGGAATACCGGGCAGGACCCATGCAAGGAGCTACTTCGTCAGGAAGTGATCGTCCGGTACTTGCCGCGGAAGTAGGTCAGCGGGTTGGCCTGCTCCTCGGGGCCGAGGCCGACGGCGGCCACACGACCGACATAGATCGTGTGATCACCGGCCTCGTGCTCGCTGTAGCGCTCGCAGTCGAACCAGGCCAGGCACTCGTCGAAGATCGGCGCGCCGCCCTGGCCGGTCTGGCTTGCATCGGCCAGCGGGTCGACCCCCGGCTGCGCCATCCCGGCGAAGTGGTTCGACAGCGCTTCCTGCTGGTCGGTGAGGATGTTGATCACGAATCCGGCCTGGGGGGCAGCCTGCAACAGCTGATGCAGAGTCGGCTTGTGGTTGGCGCAGACCAGTAACAGCGGCGGGTCGTCGCTCAGCCGGCAGACCGAACTGGCGGTCATGCCGTGCAGCGTCTCCCCGCTCTTGACCGTCACCACCGTGACGCCGGCCAGTAACCGGCCCAGTCCCTTCTTGAAGGTCGACTTGTCGATCGTCATCTCAGTCCTCGGCTAGAGTCCGCACAGTCCCCGGGCGCGATCGAGTACACTCCGCGCCACCTCTCGCGCCCGCCGTCCACCGGCCTCGAGCACCGCCTCCACCCGCTCGGGGTGGGCCAGCAGCTCGCGCCGACGCTCGCGTGCGTCGGCGAAGCGCTCCTCGATCTGGCCCAGCAGGGCCTTTTTCGCCTCGCCATATCCCATGCCGCCGGCCCGGTAGCGGCCAGCCAGCTCCTCCCTCTCGGCGGGCGTCGCCAGCAGGCCAAACAGTTCGAACACAGTGCAGCGATCCGGGTCCTTCGGATCCTCGACCGGCGTCGAATCGGTGACGATGCCCATCACCTTCTTCTTCAGCGGCTTGCCCTCGAGGAAGATCTCGATGAAGTTGCCGTAGCTACTCGACATCTTCTGCCCGTCTGTACCGGGGACCTTGATCGCTGGCGGCTGGCAGCCGTCCGCAAGGGTTGACCCCTGGTTCAGCCGCACCTCGGGCAGCCTGAAGCACTCGCCGAAGGTCTCGTTGAACGAGCCCGCCATGTCGCGGGTCATCTCGACGTGCTGCACCTGGTCCCCTCCCACCGGTACGATGTGGGAGTCGTAGATCAGGATGTCGGCCGCCATCAACACCGGATAGAAGTACAGCCCCAGCCCGGGGGTGATCCCCTTGGCCACCTTGTCCTTGTAGGAGTGGGCCCGGTCGAGCAGTCCCTTGCCCGTGACGCAGGCCAGCAGCCAGGCCAGCTCGGTCACCTCCGGCACGTCGGACTGCCGGAAT
>CAZANL010000206.1:0-7776 GCA_964486115.1 uncultured Planctomycetota bacterium | reverse complement strand
AGGTCGGTTGCCCAGCCATGACTGCGTAGCATCAGCAGCAGATCGTACAGTTCCTCGTCATCGGTGCAGACCATCCCGCCTTCGATGGTCGAGAGGTGGTGGCCGAAGAACAGCGAAAAGCTGCTCAGGTCGCCGAAGGTGCCCACGTGCTGTCCATCGTAGGTCGACCCGGTGGCGGCACAGGCATCCTCCATCAGCAGGAATCCGTAGCGCTGTTTCAGCGCCATCAACTGCTCCATCTGGTTGGGCACGCCCAGCACGTGAACGCAGATGACTGCTGCGGGTTGGTGCTGCTGCAGCAGCTGTTCCAGGTGGTCGAGGTCCAGGCCAAACGTATCCCGGTCCGCCTCGCACATGATGGGCTGCATGCCCAGCTGCATCGCAGGCGCGATGGTCGTGGGCCAGGACACTGCGGGAACGATGACCCGATCGTTGGTCAGCCTGCCTGAAACGAGCAGCGCCTGGTACATCAGCAGATTGGCCGAGGAGCCGGAGTTGACGAAGCAGGCGAACCGGCTACCCATCCAGCTGGCCCAGCTGGCCTCGAACTCGCGGACCAGTCGGCCCTGGGTCAACCACGGACCCGTTTGGAGCCAGGCGATCAACTCCTCGATGTCCTGCTGGTCGATGGTGTCCTCGGCGAGCAGGTAGCGGCGTCTCGCCACCTGCTCCCGTACGTTGCTACTGCTCATCTACCACTCCTGGCTATTGCTTGATCACGTAAGCGCCGGGGCAGTGCGCCCAGTCGAAACGGCGCAGCACGACATCCTTGTCGGCGAAGTACTCGTCCGCCGCTGTACTCTCCCCCTCCCAGGGTCGCACGCCGTAGTCGTCGAAGACCACGACGCCGCCACGGACAACCCGCGGCCACAGCGTCTCGAGGGCTACCCGGGTGGGCATGTACAGGTCACAATCGACGTGCAGCAGGCTGATCCGCAGCCCGGAGTTCTCCTCAACATAGCGCGGAACAGTCTCTTCGATGTCGCCATCGACCAGGATGATCCGTGGCTTGTAAGGGATGAAGCGGTCCTTGTCGTAGATCTCGATGGCTTCCGCTAGCACCTGCTTGAACACGCTCGCGTCATATCCGCCAATCACCTTGTCGACTCGCTGATCCGGCCCACCGTCTTTCTGGTGGAACGACTTGAAGCCCTGCCAGTTGTCGAACCCGATCACCTGCTTGGCCCGGTCCCCCATGCTGCGAACCTCGAGGAAGTTGGCCCAGGCCATCAGTGAGGCTCCCCGATACACCCCGAGCTCCACGATGTCGCCGGGCAAATCGATAGTAGGCCGGAACAGCTCGTAGTGAGCCAGGAAACGCTTGAGAAACACTCTGCGGGTGTATATCTGGAAATTGCGACAGATCTCTCGCTTGGAGACGTCGTGTTGTTCGAAGTGCGCCTCGAGCAACGCCTCGATGCTGTCATCGGCCGCGAAGTTGGCGCGACCGTCATAGGCCCGCTGGTCGGTGGCTGGTGTTTCTACGTCTGCCTCGTTCATCAAGCTGCTCCCGGGTCGAAAGACGACCGTGAATCGATGCTAGCGGTCCGGTGGCTGGTCCACGACCAGGTAAGAGGTGCGTGCACAATGTGGGTAGCGCCGGACGGCGTATTTGCCCAGCCCGAAGACTTCCTTGAGGGCCAGCGTCTCTCCCGGAGTCGACGGGTCGTTTAGTTCGTCGAAGCCGATCACGCTGCCCTGGGTCAAGTGACCTTTGATGGCCTGCAGGCAATCTCGCGTCGGCTGATAGAGATCCATGTCGAAGTATGCCAGGGCGATGATCGTCTGGGGATTCTGCTCCAGATAGCGAGCGAGGGTCACCACGGCATCCCCCTCCAGTATCTCGTGCTTGTTCAGATGAGCCTGCGGGCTCTCCTGCTCCTGGAGCTTCAATATCTGGGCCAGGTGGTTGGCATACCCTTCGCTGACGCCGTAGCCCCCGGGATTCATCTGGTCGCCGTCGGCAGCCGTCACGCTGATGAACCCTTCGAAGGTGTCGCAGGCGACCACCTTGCGCAGGCGGTTGAACGGCTCGTAGATCCCCCGCAACGCGCTGAACAGCGAGGCATTCTGTCCCCAACGGCAGCCGAATTCGATCACGATCCCCTGCACGTCAAGGATCTGGCGGTACAGGTGGTCGATGAACAGTATCCGCGACAACGTCTGGGGGGTCAGGTAGAGCCCCAGGTTGATCAACAGCTCGTCGTCTGGGATCGGGCTGGCGCGCAGCAACTCGAGGAACTGCTGGCGACGTGGCCCCTGCTGCTGATCACCGAATGTCACGATCCCATGGCTGGCGGAGCGGTCCATCAGACGTCCCTCGCGCAGGCAAGATCAGCGTGGGACCAGGCCCTCCGGCAGGTATCGGCGATGGAGCTGGCGTCCAGGCCCAGGCGCTGCCGTAATTCTTTTCGCCCGGGACTGCCCAGCACCAGCCCATCGGGTGCTCCCAGGCGGAGCACTCGCGGCGACTCGGTGCGCGCGGCGGCCCAGGCGCTGACGGCGGCAGCCAGCCCGCCGCTGGGGAGGTGTTCTTCCACCACGATCATCGTGTGTACGCGCCGGGAGAGAGTCTCGAGGATGGCGGTGTCCAGCGGTTTGACCGTGTGCAACTGGTAGGCCAACGGGTGGATGTGGTCTGCTGCCAGCTGCTCCAGCGCCCCCAGAACCTCGATCGCCAGGTCGCCGGTCGAAAGCAGCGCCACGCGTTCTCCGTCGCATAGCTGGCGTGCGCGTCCCAGGATGGCAGGCTCGGGTGCCTCGTAGCAGGGCTCGCCGTAGCGTCCGACCCGGATGTAGGAGGGCCCCTCGAGCTGGATCAGCTGAGGCAGCAACTGGCGTGTTTCGCTCGGGTCGCCTGGCGCGACGACGGTCATCCCGGGTAACAGCGACATCAGCCCCAGATCCTCACCGGCGTGGTGGGTCACTCCGCTGTCGGCGTAGGTGTATCCGCCACCCGCCCCGACGACCACGACCGGCAGTTCGTGATAGGAGAGGCAGATTCGCAGCTGCTCGAACGGCCGCCCTGTGGCGAACGAGGCGATCGAGTAGATGATCGGGCGCCACCCCTCCAGGGCCAGGCCCGCAGCGCAGCAGACCAGCTGTGCCTCGGCGACCCCCACGTTGACATAGCGTCGCCCGAAGCGCTCCTTGAACGTGTCGAAGCACTGGAAGCCCAGGTCGCCGGTCAGAAAGATGACCCACGGGTCCTGCTCGGCGAGCTCGACGAGGGTCTCGGCGAAGGCGCGTCTCATCGCTCACCGATATGAATCGGCGTCGCCGCCAGTTCTTCGAGGGCACGCTTGTGATCGTCTGCGGAGGGCACCCGATAGTGCCAGAGTACCTGATCTTCCATCACGCTGACGCCGGCGCCGCCCACCGTGTTGGCGACGATCACCGACGGGCGCCCCGGCCGGAAGGGAAAGGCCTCCAGGGCCGAGAGGATCTGGGACATGCAGTGACCATCGATTGTCCGGGCGCCCCAGCCGAAGGCTTCGAATTTCTCTGCCAGGCAGGTGTGACCCATCAGCTCGTCGCTTCTCCCGACGGCCTGGATGCCGTTGTAGTCGACGATGGCCAGCAGGCGGTCGAGCCCCTGGGCTGCGGCGAACATTGCGGACTCCCAGACGCTGCCCTCGTTGCACTCGCCGTCGCTCATCAACACAATGGCCCGACCGCTGCCGGAGGCCAGCTGCTGTCCGTATAACATGCCGGTCGCGATACCCAGGCCGTGGCCCAGGCTGCCCGAGGAACACTCCACCACCGGCAGTGCGTGCTGGCACGGGTGGACCGACAGCGGGCTGTCTGGCTGGCCATAGCGCAACAGCCAATCCTGGGGGATGAAACCTCGATCGGCCAGAACCGCATACAGCGGGGTGCAGCCGTGACCCTTGCTCAGGATGAAGCGGTCCCGGTCCGGCCGACGGGGATCTTCGGGGTCCAGGCGTAGCCAGCCATGGAACAAGGCCACCGCCAGGTCTACCCAGCTCAGCGCAGATCCCAGATGACCGTGCTTGTTTTCGTAGGACATCTGTACGCAGGTGGCCCTGATCTGACGTGCCTTGCGCTCCAGCGGCTCGATCAGCGGGTTCGCGGGGGTGACCGGGGCCATGTCATCGGACTGCTGGGTCAGAGAATCCAGCATGGTGCCCAGGGCGTGTTCCAGCCCGATGCTCGGGACGAACCCCAGCTCGGCCAGGAGACTGCTGTCGAGAGACTTGTGCGGGGCGCCGTCGGGCCGGGTGGTGTCGAATCGCAGCCGGCCCTCGAAGCCGACCACTTGTTGAATCATGCTGGCCAACTCGGCGATCGAGAGAACCGTACCGCTGCCCAGGTTGATGGGCTCTGGATCATCGTACTGCTGCATCGCTAGCAGGCAGGCTTCCGCCAGGTCATCGACATGAATCAGTTCGCGACGCGGCTTGCCGGTTCCCCAGACCACCACCTCCTCGTCGCCCGAGGATCGTGCCTCGAGCATCTTCCGCAGCAACGCCGGCACCACATGCAGGTCGCGCAGCTCGTGGTCCTCGCCGGGCCCAAACGCATCGGCAGGGATTCCCGCGATGAAGCGGCAGCCGTGCTGTGCCCGATAGGCCTGACACAGCTTGATGCCGGCGATCCTGGATATCGCGTACGGTTCGCATGTCGGCTCGAGGGGACCGCCGAGCAGGGATCCGACCTGCATCGGCTGGGGGCAGTCTCGCGGATAGGTGCACGAGCTTGCCAGATACAGCAGCTTGTCCACCCCGTGGCGCTGGGCCGCATCGATCAGATGGCAGGCGGACAGCAAGTTGTCCTGCATCAACCCTGCCGGGCTGCGGATGTTGGCCGAGATGCCACCCGATCGGCCCGCGGCGCAGAAGACGTATTGCGGTTGCGTCCGATCGAAGAACTGCTCCACTGCTCGGGCGTCGGTCGGGTCTGGTTCCCCCTCACCCGGTCTTCCGACGATGTTGTTGAATCCGTGGATGGCCAGCCGGCGCAAGATGGCGGAGCCGATCATCGTGCCGCCGCCGGCGACGAATATCCTGGCGTCCCTGTCCACCTAGCTGCCCTCCTCCGCTATCCGTGGGCTCAGCGCGCGCAGCTCGCGGAAGGCGGCCAGCGGCTGGCTCACACGGGCCTGTTCCTGGACCGAGTAGTCCTCCTCCGGGTCGAAGAAGATGATCTGACTTCCTTGTCTCTCGAAGCGGAAGGGAACATGAATCAAGCTGTCGAGCTGCTGCTTGACGTGCTGCTGCCGCCGGGGGGGGACGACCAGGATCATGAATCCGCCACCACCGGCACCGGTCAGCTTGCCGCCCAGGGCGCCAGCTCGAATGGCCTGCTGGTAGATTTCGTCTACGTGCGAATTACTGACCGTGGGGCTCAGGCTACGCTTGACCTGCCAGGCCTCGTGGAGCAGCTGGCCGAAGACGGAGATGTCCTGCTCGCTGGTCAGCACCGAGACCCCCTCGTGCACCAGATCGGTCAACGTCTCCATCTGTTGTTTGCGCTGTCCCAGATTTTTCGCATAGGTCTGGGCCACGTCCGACGCAGTCCGCTTGATCCCGGTGTAGAACAGCATCAGGTGTTTCTCAAGCTGGCTTAGCCGCTCCAGGCTGAAGCTCACGGGATGTACGGTGATCTCCCCGCCGGAGGAGAACACGATCCGATTGAATCCCCCGTGCGCGGCCAGCACCTGATCCTGAGAGCCGACCGTCTCTCCAATGCGCTGTTGTTCGATGTGAATGCTCTCCAGCGCCAACTGCTGCTTGCTGCAGACCTGGCCCTTGAGTGCATACAGGGCGTTGAGCAGTCCAACCGTGAACGAGGAGCTGGAGCCGATGCCACAGCGGGCGGGGAGGTCGCCATCGTGGTGGATCTCCATGCCGCGGTCGGCGTTCAGGTACCGCAGGACCTCCCGCACCACGGGATGCTTGATGTCAGCGACCTGCTGGCAGTTCTCGATCAGCGAATACACGATCCGGTAACGGTGCTCGAAGAACGGTGGCAGGTAACGGCAGGTCAGATAACAGTATTTGTTGATTGCCGTGGCGAGCACCGTGCCGCCGTGCTCTTGGTACCAAGCTGGATAGTCGGTGCCTCCCCCAAAGAAAGAGACACGGTAGGGTGTTCGGCTGATGATCAAGGATCTCTCGCTAACGCCACGTTTTCGTTGTTTGGCTACATTCTTGTGTAAAAGAATATCGGATACAACCATTCAGTCCTTGAATGGTATTTGGTGCCGGGCTAAAGGGCCAGATCGCAGCGTCCGATAGTTAGGATATGCTTGATGGGCGAAGGGCGGTCAACGAAGAATTACCCCGCAAGCTCGGTCAGAGGGGCTGGACGGTCCTTCTGCCACGGTCTGCGCGATGACCTCAAGCAGGTGGATCACGCGGTGATTCAGGGTGTGGGGCAGCATCTGCCGCTGTAGCCAGAGCTTTGCGGAAACGGCGCGAGCAGGGTGTGTCATGTCTTGTCGAAGCAGGTTCCGAGCCTTCAAGCATCCCCGGATAGATTTCACTCGAAACGGGTCCAGGGGGTACCGATCGATCGACCAGTCGATAGCCGTTGGACCCGATGCGGAGCATCTAGATGCAGATCCAGAAAGCGAGCGGCTCGCGCCATGGGGCCCAGGACATACGGGAGAGATGATGGCTGAAGAGGATGTGGCCAAGGGTGCTTGAGCTCCTCATCCCCCAAACTCTCGCCACTGCGCTGTCTCTGTCATGACAATCCGCTTGCTGGTCACCTACATCTGTGGGGCGCTCGAAGGTCCGCGGGAGATATTCAGCGCGCTGTCCCGACGTCCATCGATCGAGTTGACCGCGGTTTGCCCTTCCCGGATGGCCGTCGACCCGGTCTACGATGCCAGTGGGTTTGCATCTCTGGATCGGGAGCAGCAGCAGGAGGGATACCGGCTCGTCCCGGTGCCCTTGAAGGATCCGCTAGCCTACTGGCGCGGGTATCAAAATGTGCCCCTAGCCAGGGTGATCGACCAGGTACGCCCCGACGTGATTCATGTGTTCGATGAACCGCTCTCGGGGAGCCTGTTCCAGTGCGTTTGGCTGGGCAGCTCGGGCGGCCGCCGCGCACGGGTGCTGCACTACGGTTTCGAGAATCTGCCGCTGCGCATTCGAGGTCGCAACGAGCAGCGCTGGCAGATGACCTGGCAGCGGATGGCAGGCGGCGTGGCTGCCAACCAGGAGGCGCTGGATCAACTTCGGCGAGCCGGTTTCCCATCGCAGCGACCTCTTCAACGGGTCTTCTGGGGAACCCCGAGCAGGCTCTTCCGACCACTGGAATGTAGTGCGCTGCGAGATCGATTCGGTGGCGCGATGCTGCTGGGCTTCGTCGGGCGGTTCGTGCCGCAGAAGGGGCTGCATGTCATTCTGCAGGCGCTGCAGCAGCTGCCTCAGGATGTGCACTGTGTGCTGATCGGCTGTGGCCCGATGCGTGACGAGCTGCAGTCACGAGCCCGGCAGCCCGGGCTTTCGGGGCGCGTTCATCTGGTGGATCCGGTCAAGGCACAGCAGCTGGCTGAACTGATCAACTGCATGGATCTGCTGCTGTTACCTTCGCTGAGCACACCGGAGTGGAAGGAGCAGTACGGGCGGGTGATCGGAGAGGCGATGGCCTGCGGGGTCCCGGTGGTCGCGCCCAACCGCGGCGCCTTGCCCGAGGTGCTCCAGGCCACCGGCGGTGGCGTGGTCGTCGACGACGACGATCCGAAGGCCCTGGCCGAGGCGCTCCGCACGCTGCTCGTGGACCGACTGCGCCGCGAGGTGCTGG
>CAZANL010000205.1:1368-7790 GCA_964486115.1 uncultured Planctomycetota bacterium | reverse complement strand
CGCTGCGTCCAGGATATCACCAGCGAGTTGCTGAGTTCAGCCGCTGATTTCGGGGTCGGGCCCCAGAAGGCGGGGTCTACCCGACAAGGTGGACCCCTTTTTGGGGGCAGGTCAGCTGGCTCGCCGACAAACGGATCACTAATATTCGCCCGGACTTTAGGCGCAAGCTGCCCCCAGGGTCGCACCGACCCGGTAGACTATTTTGGGGGGGGCAGGTCATACCCCTCCGCGTACTCGGCTGGCCACAACCCCACGACCACGGCCTGAATGTCACACAACGAACAAGATCGCGAGGAGGAGTGGGATGCCAATCAGCAGCCCCACATCAAGAGCTGTCAGGGGTAGCAGAGTCTCACGAACACCGGCATACGGGTCGGGACCATACGCGTTGTCGGCGCGGTCTCCGGAGGTCGTCAGCAAGAGTAGGTTCAACCCGGGGACCCAAAAAAACACCCGCTCAGCCCATGGTCGTGCACTCTTCGGATACCCAGCATCCAGCCCGGAATCAGTGTCACGAGCAGAAAGCTGCTGCTGATCGGTGCGAAGCCGATCAGTGTAAATTCAATGGCACCGATGGTGAGTATCAGGCCCACCCTCCAGTAGACGACACTCCAATATCTGGTCCAGCTGGCCCTCCCTTTGATCGTCGATCCGTTCTTCAGCCAATCGATGAAATAAACAAGGCTCCGACCGATCAGTCCGTACTGGCTCGAGGAACCGTGCCCAGTCCCCCCTTCCACCCGCAGGCCAGGCAGACTCCCGGTATCCAAGGCCAGCATCAGGATCAGGGGAGTCAGGTGCAAGGCCAGCAGGGCGATAGTGGGCATTGGCCGGGCGAACAAAAGGACAACGAACAGGATCACAACAAACCAGTAGCCCACCAGAAAGGACTTCGCCAGATCACTCTGGTGCGGAGGTCCTGAGGGGCTTCTCGGGCAGAGCTCCGCCGGGTGCCACCTGGCTGGAGATTGCAGGTCGAGGGTCGCACCACAACTCTTACAAGGTGTCCGGCCCACAGCGGAGCGTAGGACTTTGTACCTCTTTCCACATGGGCAGGTCACTCGCTTGTATCTGGCTGGGGCATGGGACTGTACCCAGCAATGTTCGACCGGAACCCTCTTGAATGGCTCTCATCGCGGAATCTCCCTCAATCCTTGAAAACGTCTCGAAGGCCAGCGGCCTGCCTGGCTAGACGTTTATTCGGTTGCTGGAGAATCCACCCCCCCTTATTCCTGACGTCCAGTTGCGTTGAGTAGCTAGGGCAGGAGTCCCGCCGCGAACGGGGAGGGTGCGTGATTCGGATTCTGTGCTTTTAGCAGGCCCCCGGATCTCCCGCTGGTGCGGGGAACGGCTAGCAAGCACCAGATCGCTGAGTACATTCGAATAGCCCGATCTCAGTTCAAGTAATCCCGCCTGGAACACTCCCCCACCCAACCGCTCTCGCCGCGAGTCAATTCTCCGCTGATGCTCGCTCGACCCGCGGCTTGCCCCCCGATCCGGTGATCTGCTAAGCTCGCCCCGTGATGCCGACCGTCGAAGCCCAGCCCAGATGAGCAGCCGGTCGACCTGCCACTGCGGGGAGCCCCTGGGCATCGACGGCATCTGTCCCCGCTGCCTGGCCGCGGTGGCCCGCGACGTGATCGCCGAGACCGAGACGGCCCGCGCGGCCGACTCGCAGACCGCCCAGACGATCGACCAGCTGCTGCGGGGCCGCGGGGCGGCGGTCATCGTCGCTCGCCCACCCCAGCCGCCGGCCGACGACCAGCTGGGCCGCTACCCGGTCACCGGGCAGCTCGGCGCCGGCGGAATGGGCCAGATCCTCCAGGTCTGGGACGAGAACCTGGGGCGGGAGATGGCGGCCAAGGTGATCAAGGGCCGCACCGATCCGCTGGTGCTGGACAAGTTCATCCGCGAGGCGCAGATCACCGGACAGCTCGAGCACCCCAACATCGTGCCGACCCACGAGCTGGGGCTAACGCCGGACCAGCGGATCTACTTCACGATGAAGCGGGTCCAGGGCGAGGACCTGGCGACGATGCTGGACGACGAGCGGGAGACCGTGGGGGCGATGCTGCAGGACAAGGACGGCCCGCGGCCCTCCAGCCGCCGGCTGGTCGCCGACATCGCGACGGTCCGGCGTCGCTCGCTGAGTGAGATGCTGCAGATCTTCCTCAAGGTCTGCGACGCGGTCTGCTTTGCCCATTCCAAGGGCGTGATCCACCGCGACCTCAAGCCGGCCAATATCATGGTCGGCCAGTTCGGCGAGGTGCAGGTGATGGACTGGGGGCTGGCCAGCCAGCTCGGACAGCCGGATCCCGTCGCGGCGGCCTGCACCCTCGACCTGGGCGGCGGTCCGCTGGCCGAGCTGGCCCGGCGGGGAGCGGCGGGCCAGCCGCTGACGACCCTCGACGGCACGGTGGTCGGCACCCCGCACTACATGCCGCCGGAACAGGCCCGCGGAGAGATCAGCGCACTCGACCGGCGAGCCGACGTCTACGCGCTGGGCGCGATCCTGTACCAGATGCTGACGCTGGAGCTGCCGTTCGAGGGCAGCAGCGCGTGGGACGTGCTGCTGCAGGTGGCCCAGGGCCAGCTGATCGCGCCGACGGAGCGCACACCCGGACGGGAGATTCCCCGGGATCTCGAGGCGGTGGTGCTCAAGGCGATGGCGGCCAGGCCGTCACAGCGGTACGACACCGTCGAGCGGCTGAAGCGAGACATCGAAGCCTACCTCGAGGGGCGCCTGCTGCAGGCCGCCGAGTACAGCACCTGGCAGGTGGTGACCAAGTGGGCCGCCCGCCACAAGCCCGCGGTCATTGCGGCGGCGGTTATCCTGCTGACGCTGCTCGTAACGCTCGGCGGGACCAGCTGGCAGTGGCGGAGGGCCGAGGCGGAGTTGAGCAAGAGAGTGGCCGCCGAAGAGGTTCGCAAGGCGATGGAGATCTACGACAGGAAAGGGGATCTGGACAAGGTCAACCAGTACCTGACCCAGGCCGAGCAGGCGCTGCCCGACCATCACGGGCTGCTGCGGTTGCGGGGCAGGATTGCGCTGGACCAGAAAAAGTGGTCGCAGGCCAGGGGGTTGCTCGACCGAGCGCTGACGCGGCAGCCGAGGGACTACCTGACCCACTTCCTGCTCTATCGCTGGTACGCCGAGCAGGGTCGAGGAAACACGGCCGAGGCGCAGACGCATGTCAAGGCGGCCGCCGAGTACGGCACCCGCGACTCGGCGATCGGCCTGTGGGGCCTGGCGAAGCGTGCGTACATGGACTCCGCGCGTCTGGCCCGCAGCGAGATGCGCAAGAAACTCGAGCTTGGCGTGGAGTTATCCACCGAGGCGCTGGCCAAGCAAGAGGCCTTCGCCTGGGCCTTGATCATTCGCGGCCTCTGCCACAAGGATCTCGAAAACTGGGAGGCCTCACAGGCGGACCATGACCGCGTCATCACGCTGACCGGATGGCCTAATGC
This sequence comes from uncultured Planctomycetota bacterium, assembly GCA_964486115.1. Classification (GTDB taxonomy): domain Bacteria; phylum Planctomycetota; class JACQVV01; order JACQVV01; family CAZANL01; genus CAZANL01. The sequence continues at coordinate 4,322 of CAZANL010000205.1, read as the reverse complement.
GTACCTCAACCGCGGAAACTTGCGCCACGCGATGAAGCGCTACGACAAGGCGCTGGAGGACTACGACAAGGCGTTACGCCTGGACCCTCAATCTTTCAGCGCCTACAATAGCCGCGGCGACCTGCACCTCGACGCAGAGCGCTACGACGAGGCGCGGGCCGACTTCGACAAGGCGATCAACCTGAACCCCAAATTTTCCAGGGCCTACAATAACCGCGGGGTGCTGCACTATGAGATCAGGCGATACGACGAGGCGCTGGCAGACTATGCGCAGGCGATTCGCCTCGATCCCGAATCCGCCCGCGCCCACATGAACCGGGGGAAGCTGCACGACGAAATGAAGCAATACCACAAGGCGCGATCCGACTTCGACAAGGCGATCAACCTGAACCCCAAACTTGCCGTGGCCTACGATGCCCGGGGTCTGCTGCACTACGCGATGAAGCGCTACGACAAGGCGCGGGCCGACTTCGACAAGGCGATCAACCTGAACCCCAAATTTTCCAGGGCCTACAATAACCGCGGGGTGCTGCACTATGAGATCAGGCGATACGACGAGGCGCTGGCAGACTATGCGCAGGCGATTCGCCTCGACCCACAACTCCCCAAAGCCCACATGAACCGGGGACAGGCGCACCACGCGATGAAGCGCTACGACAAGGCACTGGCAGACTATGACAACGCCATTCGCCTCGACCCACAACTCACCATGGCCCACCTGTACCGCGGAAAGTGGCACCAAAAGATGAAGCGCTACGACAAGGCGCTGACCGACTACGACAACGCCATTCGCCTCGACCCACTACTCGACAAGACCTACTTCCATCGGGCGGGCTTGCACGAGGAGATGAAGCGGCCGCACAAGGCGCTGGCGGACTTCGACAGCGCGATCCGAATCAACCCCCGGTGGCCATTGGCCTACAGGAACCGGGGGCGACTGCGCAGGCTGATGACGCAGTATGATGGGGCGCAGTCGGATTTCGACAAGGCACTTTCCATCGACCCCAGCCATCACGAGACCTACTACGAGCGCGGGCTCCTGCAGCGGCTCCTGAAAAAGCACGAGAAAGCCCTGGAGGATTTCAACCAGGCCATCCGACTCAATCCCCGCTCCGCCTGGGCCTACTGGGAGCGGGGAAAGCTACACAATAAAACGGGACATCCGGCCAAGGCGCTGGCCGACTACTCCGCGGTCATCCACATCGACCCCCGCTTTGTCGAGGCCTTCGTCAACCGGGGCAACCTGCACCGGGAGCTGAACCACTACGACAAAGCGCTGGCCGACTACGACAAGGCCATTCTGATCGCCCCCCGCTTCGCCCTGGCCTACATCAACCGAGGGATCCTGCACGAGATGATGAAGCGCCACGACAAGGCGCTGGCCGACTACCAGCGGGCGCTCCCGCTGGTGCGCGGAACGGCGCTGGAAAAGAAGCTCGCCGGATTCATCCTCGAGGCCAAATCCCGCCTCAAGTAGTCCGCGCCCCAAACGTCCCCCCCCTCCTCGCTCGGCCCAGGGCACCGCGGTAGATGGACGTCCGCCGGAGGTGGCGTATAATCGTCACCGGACATGTGCGCCGACCGCCCACCCGCCAAGACGCTCCGCCAGCTCATCGACCAGGCCGGCCTGCCGATCCCGGACGAGGTCGAGCCGCGCTCGGCGCAGGACGCGCTGGGCCGCTACCCGATCACCGGCCAGCTGGGCGAGGGCGGGATGGGCCAGATCCTGCAGATCCGCGACGAGGAGGTCGGCCGCGAGATGGCGGCCAAGGTGATCAAGAGTCAGGACGACCCGCTGGCGGTGGCCGCGTTGCTGCGCGAGGCCAAGATCACCGGTCAGCTCGAGCACCCCAACATCGTCCCGCTGCACGAGCTGGGAATGACCGACGAGGGGCGGATCTACTTCACGATGAAGCGGATCGAGGGGGCCGACCTGGCCCAGCTGCTCGATCCCGGTGTGGAGCAGGAGGGCCCGACGCTATTCGAGTACCTGCAGATCTTCGTCAAGATCTGCGACGCGATCTCTTTCGCCCACTCCAGGGACGTGATCCACCGTGACCTGAAGCCGGCCAACATCATGGTCGGCCGCTTCGGCGAGGTGCAGGTGATGGACTGGGGGCTGGCCCGCGAGGTGAATCAGCCGGAACCCGGCGAGACGAGCAGGAAGCTCGAGCTGGGAGGGGGCCGACTGGCCGGGCGGCTTCGACGGACGGAGAGGCGCCGGACGTCGAGCACTCCGGATGGGTTGGTCCTCGGCACGCCGGCCTACATGTCGCCGGAGCAGGCGCGGGGCCAGGTGGATAAGATCGATCGTCGGTCCGATGTCTACGCGCTGGGTGCGATCCTGTACCAGATGCTGACGCTCGAGCTGCCCTTCGATGGCGGCAGCTTGTCGGCTCTACTGGACCAGGTGGCCGAAGGCGCGCTGATTGTGCCGTCGGAGCGCACGCCCGATCGCCACATCCCGCGGGAACTCGAGCTGGTGGTGCGCAAGGCGATGGCGCGTTCGCGGGCGAAGCGCTATCAAGACGTGGCTCAGCTCAAGGCGGATATCGAGGCCTACCTCGAGGGTCGCCTGCTGCGGGCCGCCGAGTACAATCTGCTGCAGGTCGGTCAGAAGTGGGCCGCTCGCCACAAGCCGGCCGTGGCGGCGACGCTGGGCATCCTGCTCACGGTGATCGCGGCGTTGGTCGGGATCGCCGTTCAGTTACGAGGGGCGATGCGACCGCCGCCAAGAGAGAGGCTCAGTCCAGCGAGCAGCGGGCCAACGAGGCCCGGCGGGCCGAGGCGGCGCAGCGACAAAAGGCGGAGCAGGGATGTAGGGCGTTGAAGGCGGCAGGCCTGGCGCGCAAGGCGGAAGAGCTCTACATCAGAAAGGGCGATCGCTCCCGGGTCGTCGCCTGGCTGACCGAGGCCGAGAGATTGCATCCGAACCATCCCGGGGTATTGCGCCT
>CAZANL010000205.1:0-1358 GCA_964486115.1 uncultured Planctomycetota bacterium | reverse complement strand
CAAGCGCTTGCTGGATCGGGCGCTGACGCTGGAGCCGCGGGATTACGTGACCCACTTTCTGCTCTATCGCTGGTACGCCGAGCGGGGGCTGGGGGCCGGGTTCAAGGCTCAGAAGCACGTCTACGAGGCTGGACAGTATGGCACTCGCGACTCGGCGATCGGCCTGTGGGGGCTCGGCAGGCGAGAGTGGTGTAAGTCCGAGGATTTGTCCGGGACCCAGAGGACCCGGGCGCTCGAGCGCGGCGTGGAGCTGTGCACGCAAGCGCTGGCCAAGCGGCCGGACTTCACCTGGGCCTTGACCATGCGCGGATTCTGCCGCAGGGGTCTGGGGCGCTGGAAACAGGCGATGGCCGACCATGATGCGGTCATTCGACTGAGCGGACAGGCCTTCTCCTACTACAACCGGGGGATCTTGCACCACGTGATGCAGCAGTATGACAAGGCGCAGGCCGACTACGACACGGCGATCCGACTGCGCCCGCGTTACGCCAAGGCCTGTATCAGGCGGGGGCGTTTGCACCACGAGATGAAGCGCTACGCCAAGGCACTGGCCGACTACGACACGGCGATCCGCCTGGCCCCACGTTTCGGCAGGGCCTACATCAACCGGGGGCGTTTGCACCACGAGATGAAGCGCTACGCCAAGGCGCAGGCCGACTACGACACGGCGATCCGGATCTATCCGCGCTACGCCCAGGCCTATATCGAGCGGGGGAGCCTTCACGCCGGTCTGAAACGGTATCGGCAGGCCATCGAGGACTGGAAGCGAGCACTCTTGCTGGCGCGGACGGCGGCGCGCAAACAACGAATCGGGGACTTGATCCGGGATGTTCGCTCCCGGATCAAGTGATCCGGCTCGACGATCGACCGACATGGAGGGAGGCGACGGGGCCTCGGGGATGGACCGGTCCCAGGGCCCGCGGCCTGTTGTTGGGCCCTGGCCCATCGCGTCCGCTGCCGGACAGCACATGGGGGCGGTGCCTCGCGGAGCTGTTTTGGCGGGGCAGAGGAGGGGATTCGGGTCTCAGCAGCTGAGAGGGTCTGGTGTGGCCGAAATGGGCCTCTCCCGGCCGTGAGGTGGGTTCACGGGTTTTATTACCACGCGGTTGGCATGGCAGGCAAAAGGGACGTAGCCTTATTGGCTTTTATGGCCAAGAGTGGTTGAGGGGCCGTTACGCGAGATCACGGCTCGAAGATTGCGCCCCGAGGCAATATCTCGCGAATAAAGGTGGGGGGATTGGGCGCTAGTGGGGCAACACGGAGTTGTCGGCGCCAGGCCCGATCTCGTCAGCGTGCTGTTCTTCGATTGTCTCGATGATTCGGAAACTGATGATAGGCATCTTTCCAGACCACCAGAG
>CAZANL010000204.1:371-7818 GCA_964486115.1 uncultured Planctomycetota bacterium | reverse complement strand
GAATCATCCAGGGCGGGGACTGCGTCTGGAAGGGAGCCATCTTGGGTGGCCCCGCACTTGAACCGGCACCGGCCGGGCTGGGATACAAAACGATGCCCAGCTGCCATGTGTTCGAGGCAATCGGACTTTCGTTGCCCCGGCTTGAGCGAGAGGAGGTCAACACCAGGTACGATAGGCCCTACGCAGCCCTCTTCGCCGGGCTCACCATCACAGGCAAGGGCGAACAGACCGTGGCATCGGACCTCGATCCGCGACTTGGCAAGTCTCCCATGGTTGGATTGGTTGACTGGGCCGAGGAGTCGGATGAGGACGACCCTACGGGAGGCCATTTGCCCGTTTGCGGCCCAGGAGAACGCCAGTGTGGGGTGATCCTGGATGCCGAAGAACTCCATTTGGGACCGAACGAAGGAGCTTGGGTGCCAGGTATCATCGATGCTGGGCTCAAGGCAGAGGCTTTCCTGATCCGCACCAACGACTACGCAGCGGTCAGGGCATTCGCGGGAGTATGGAATGACTCCACGGGTATGCTGATGGTGGCGAACGTCTCAGACGACGTGGTTGACATTGATCGAGGCGCCCTTGTGGCGTGGGCGGAGCCGTATGCTACGCCCGCCCTCCCCTCGGGCCCGCAGTACAACCACATCCTGATCGACGACCCCACCATGGACAGCCTCTTGGAAACGGAGATGCCCTCGGAAGAGTACTACCGGGCGCTGGCAAAGGATATGCGCTCCCGGCATCCGAAGGCGGACAAGTTCCTCCTCGAGCACCTCGGAGCATTGGAGCCGCTCTTCGACATGGGGATCGTTAGTGGTTTCAGCTTCGGAGTGGACAAGGCTAAGCTGTGCAAGATGCAGTTGGAGTACCTTGGCGAGGAGATCGGGCGCGAGAAGCGCCGCATGCTTGACCACCATCGACAGGCTATTCTGCAGTGGCAGGAGCCGATTCCAGACATCCCAAAGCTGCGGCAGTTCTTGGGAGTCGTCAATTGGGTTCGGCCGCACATGCCTGCCGAGTTTGGGATGGCTCTCAAACCAGTGACCAAGTACCTCTCAAAGAATGCGGCGTGGCTCTCCGAACCGCCCTTCATGGAGGAGGCGGGTTTGCGAGGTGTCCGAGCGCTCAAGGCTCTTTGTGCGCGCACCATCGACCTCAATTCAGTCGATGAGCGAGCGGCCATGGATGGGTCGCGCCCCCTCGAGCAGGTGGCGGACTGGAATCCTATTGGCTGGGGCGGAGTGCTCTATCAGATGTCGCCAGATAAGAGGCGCTTGGGTGTTGTGGGCCAGTGGTCAGGTGCTTGCTCGGCCTCGCAGCAGGCCTATCACAGTACCACAGGCGAGTTGTTCGCCCAACGTTGTGTGCGCCGTGAGGGGCGCAGGGCCATCGGCAGGTTACCAGCCCTATGCTGGTGTGACAACAGTTCCGGTGTGGGCCAGAGCCTGAAGGGTGCCGCGATCGACGTGGACGTCAGGCATCAGCGTTGGATGGCGGACATTGAAAGTGACGGCAGTCGTCTCAACAACCTGTCAGGGCGGATGGCCACCATTGCGGATGGGCTGTCCCGCAATCCTTGGGACTTAACCCCTGAGTTGGCCAATCGGGCCAAAGCGATCCGGGAGTTTCGCATCGACGAATTCTTGGACTTGTTGGAAGGTGACGGTGTGCAGCCCAGTACGCTACCGGGCCACGCCACCCCTACGCCAGATGGTTGTGCTGCGCCGCAGCCATGGGCGATGCTAGCAGCCTTGGGAGCTCGCCAGCCGCTCCCCGTCCTCCTGGTTGAAGATCACTTGCGAGGAGGCCGGTATGACGGGACGTGGCTTTCAAGGGCATTGGAAACGGCCTTTCCGTGGTACGAGGTCCAACTGGTCTCGGTACCGGGCGGCCTTGCAGATGAATTGGGCGTCACGCGGTGGTTTGACCCTAAGTCAGGCCTCGGTGACCCAGCCCGGCGAGCTAAGCGCTTCCGTCGGGACTTGTTGACCGGGACTGCGCATGCGTTGCGGCAGCTCCTCGGCACACGGGCACGCCTGGTGGCAGGTATCGGCCAGGGTGCCGTGGTCACAGCGGCAATGGGGCATCCTCAGGCGGCAGAGCTGGCACTTGCCTCTAAGTGCGTCAGCCCCACAGATGCCCTCTTCGTGGCCCAGGCTTGGGCCAATGTGAGAGCCAGTTTGCTCATTGCTCCGTGGATCTTGAAGTCCGTGCACTCACCAGCGGAGCTGAAGGCGGCCTGTCCGGAGTTCTTTCAGAAGATACCCGTGACGGCGCCATCCTGGCCGCCGATCCATGTGGAGGTGGCCTATGGACAGAAGCCCTTCGGAACAGGCCTGGCGGCGGAGCTGCAGTGGCTGCCGTGCGCCAGGATCGAGGCCTTGGAACTACAGGCCTACCTTGATGCCGCGCCGCGCCGAGGCATTGCCACTGACACATCGGGTCGGTGCCTCTGCGGGCGGGCAGTGCGCCTGTTGGAGCGGTGTGGCCGCTGCCTTCAGGGCGCGGATGCGGAATCCTTGGAGCAGGACCTTCAAGATGCCGCAGTTCCGGAGGCCGGAATTGATGGGGCGGAGGACTTCCTGGCCCCCTTTCGCACCCAGGATGACAAGCCAGTCGCGTTCCTCACGCTTGCTCACCTCGAGGCTCGCGTGGTGGGAGCGGCGGCGACATGGATGCGGTGTCCCCGTGTTCTCCCGGCTGGAGTGGCACGGATTGAGATGCCCGCTTCGGCAGGTCTGATGACGCTGCCAGTGCCTCCTGAGGGTGCTCCGTACCGGGTCCTCGCTTGCGAGGCCGGAAAGACCTGGCGGGTGGTTCAGCACTGCGTGGATGCGGGGCATGAGACCACTCGGTGGCTTGACTTGCGCGCGTTGGTCCCAGAGGCCACGCGGCTCGTGGCCTTGGCCTCCCCGAGATGGCTCGTCTGGAATCTCGCGGGAGAGTTTGACGGCGGTGGAGGTGGCCCCAGAGTTGCGCTTCTTGCGGCCACGCATCGGCACCGTCGCATTCGCGGGCAGGTGCGCACTACCAGTGGGTGGAAGTCGCTTGCTTCGTTGTCAGGGGCGTACACTCCGGAGTGCAGCGCGGTCCTGGCCCGCATCTACAAGCACGCCCTTCAGGGGGTGGTGCGTGGGAAGCAGCTCACAGTGGAGTCTTCCCCATTGCGCCTTTCGGAGGCCGATGCGTTCGAGCTTCCGGGCGCCTCGCACTTGTCGGCTCCGCTCCGGACCGTTGGGGACTTGGCCAAGTACCTTGATTCCCTTGCGGACAAGCCATGGAGGGCGGTGTTGGACCCCTCCCTCGTGACGGAAGGGCGGAGTGACGAGGACGCCATGATACAGTGGCGCGAACAGGAAGGTGAGCGGTTGAGGGATGTGATGAAGCCCGACGATGACGACTTGGCCAGGAATCGTCTTGGCACAGAAGTGCGGTTGCGGATCGGGCAGGACCAGTGGAAGGATGCGACTTTCCGACCCCTCTTGCACCGGCTCACCTCTCCGAAAGCGGCCTCGGAACTTCCGGATTCGGGAGGCGGTGGTCGCGTGGTCGAAGGCCGTCCCTATCGAGTGGCAGTGGACCGGGTCTTGGAAACCACGGTGCCGTTGAAGGGCGACCCTGTCGTGCGGTGGGTGGTAGCCATCCCTGATCCCGAGGACGGTGGTCCTTACCCCGGAGTCTCGTGGAGGAGGTGGCTTTACCTCAACGCCCACCCCGGGCCGTTTGGAGGTCACCGGGGAACCAGCAAGACCTTGCAGGTCGTGCTGCGCTGCGGATGGTGGCCAGGGATCGACCAACAGATTGAGCTTTGGGTGGACCGGTGCTGGCAGTGCATCCAGTACCGGAAGGCGACTTCCAAGGGCATCGCGCAGTTCATTGTTCCAAAGGCCATGATGCCGTGGATGCATGTCCTCTTCGACATCGAGGGGCCATCCACGCCGAAGGCACGCAGCGGGGCTGCCTATGTCTTCGAATATCTTTGTGCCTTGACCCGCGGGGTCTTGTACGAGCCGATGGTGGATCTCAGCCATCCTCGGGTCCGGAGGGCCTTCAGCCGATGCATCTGTCGGGCTGGAGTTCTCCCTCAGCTTCTGGGCCATGATCGGGGCCCCGAGATCTGGAACGCCTTGATGAGGGAACTCTATGCGTTGCTGGATTCTCAGACCCGTCCCGGGAGCCCGTACAGGCCAGTGGAGCAGGCACCCATTGAGCGCGAGCATGTGGAGTTCCGGCGATTGGAGGGCGCATTCCTCAATGACGTCTTCAAGGCCTATCCTACGGAATGGGATGAGGTGCTTCCCTTTGCAGAGCTTTGTCGCAGCAATACCCCCGTGCGAGCCACAGGTCTCACTCCGCGAGACTTGGACCGGCGGTGGTCCCTTGCGAGCCCCCTGGAGCGGGAGCTACTGGCGGGCGACAGCGCAGAGCCTCTGGCAATCACAGACGTTGCACGAGAGCAGTTTGAGCAGTGGACAGCCATGCGCTTGCTCGTCTTGCAGCACGTGGGACGCGAGGGCCGCCGGCATGCCGAGCTGGTCAATCGCTACCGCCGGGCCAAGCAGCTCCACGAGGGCGACTCAGTGTTAGTCAGCGACCCTCGATTAACTAAGGAACGCGCAGGTCGCACCCCCTGGCGCCGGCCACTGGGTGGCCATGGGCGCGTCATTGCGGCGCGCGGGTCTAAAGTGGACATCAAAGGCCACGATGGCATTCTCTTGAAGGATGTGCATCAAGACTGGGTTGTGCTTGTGCCAGATGAGATCGATGATTGCGAGGCACGACCCCCGCTCTCTCTCACCGAGGGTGACGACTCGGTTCGCTCCCCCGGACAGATGATTGAAGAGGCGAGGAAGCCCGTCTCCGAGGCGGAGGCTGGGGTCCGGGCGCGGAAGCCCAAGGGACTTCAGAAGGGCTCCATGGTGGTCTACAAAGGCGAGGGCCCTAAGAGATGTCGCATTGGACAGGTGATCTCCATTAGCGAGGTGGAACGCATTGCTTCTGTGCACCAGTGGCGAGCCAGCGTTGATGGCCGCCCGAGAGTCCTCTGGCAGCCGGCCTTCCGGAATGAGGACCAACAGGAGGTGCTAGGGGCGGGCGCTTTCCCGATACTGCAGCCGGTGCGGTATGCGGACTTGCTCATGGTGGTGGAGTTGCATTCCGGTGTCCTCGGCCATGCGTCGGCCAGGCGGCTAGATCGCGCTGGCTGGCGGGTGGGCCAGGGTTCGGTGGCGGCTGATGGGGCAGTTGATGTCGCCGCTCTGACCATCGAAGCTATGCACGCGGATGCAAACGTCCGAATGGAGTACCTCGCGATGGCAGTTCAGGCCTCCCCGCCTACCGTGGTTGGGGGAACGGCCGAGGCCTACCAGCAGTGGCTCAACACTGGCATGGTAGACTTCTTGGAGGTCTTTGAAGGAGATGGCGAGCTGGGGATAGCCATGCGGCGAGAAGGTCTCTCCTGCGGGGAGGGCATCGACCGCAGAGCGCCGTCGTATGGCCAGACTTGGGAGTTAGGCCATGCCCCGGTTCGCCGCCGCCTGGTGTGGTTGGTGGTCAGAGTGCTCCGCCCTCGCGGGGCCCACGTGGCGACGCCGTGTACGCCTTGGAGCGTCATGGGAAGCCATGAGCCTGACGAGACGGCATGGGCGCTCTTCAGGCTGACCAAGGATTTGCTCCAGCATCAGGCAGCAGTGGGCCTGCTCGGGTCGTTCGAGACGCCGAAGACCAGCGCCCTTGTGAAGCAGCAGGAATGGGTCAGTATCTTCGGGACATTGGAGTCGCCCATTGTTCCGTGGAACTACACCCTGCTTGATCATTGCATGTATGGGAAAAGGGATCCCGACCTTGCAGGAACCGGAGAGCCCATTCAGAAGGGGCATTTGTTCATGGGGAGCTTCAACATGGCGGCGGCGGGATTGCGCTGCCGTGCAGGGGCCGTCTCTCCCCTTTCTCGAGACCGGGTGTTGCTGGAGGAGGACCATGACCCGATCGTTGGTGGAAGGGCAAGCAGTGCTTCGCGCCTGCCTCCCACGACGATGTGTGGCTCGGTGGGAACTTCAGAAGGTGGTCGTGTGGACCCTGTCGCTGGTGGAAGGGCAAGCAGTGCTTCGCGCCTGCCTCCCACGGCGACAGAGGGCACCGCGATCTTCCGCATGACACCTGGCGGAATGGCTGCCTCGTTGGGAGAGCGCCAGGAGGAGAGGGCCTTCGCTCCGGAGTCGGAGGCTGAGCTGCGAGCTCGGAAGGAAAGGTTGTCCCATGAGACTTCCCGAGCCATGAAGTATTGGAAGGGAAGAGCCGAGGCGAAGGATTGGAATGCCGTCCAGGCAAATGCCGAGGTCTATCGCTTCGCCGGAGTCCAAGGGTCGGACCCGAGACGCACTTCGCAGTACCAGGAGGCAGTCCTCACGCAGCTGGGCCTGGGGGACCAGGTCTCGGCCGAGTGGACTCATCTGTCAGCAGCCTCCGTGGCTGCGGTGCGGGAAATGGTGCGACGCAAGGCAGGTGTCTTCTGGGTTAAAGACACCCCCCGCACCACAATCAGAGGCGTCCTGCATGACGTCATTACCAAAGGACCGCCGGCAAGAGGTCCCCCAATGCGCCTCAAGGGTCGCGAGCACCAGGACACGGAAGACGGGATCCTGGCAGACGTGAACCGAGGGCAGTTGGAGCGCGGAACCTCGCCGTGGGGGTCATGGGCTTTCCCCGTCTACAAGGGAACTAAGGTTCGCATTGTTGTGCACTACCAGCGGGTGAACTCTGTGACGGTGCGAGCGATTTACTACCTACGCCGTGCAGACGATTGCAAGCAGGAGGTGCTCGGCAGCGTCTACATGTCCCTTCTGGACGCGGTCAGCGGTTTCAACCAGGTGCGGAACTCGGAGCGTGCTCGCCGAGTTCTCGCGGTGTTAGCAGCCTCGGGCTGTTATCTCCCGAACTGTCTCACGATGGGAGGGAGTAACGGACCGGAGGATTTCTGCTTCACGGTCGACACGTTGTTTGGTCTGGGCCAGCACCATGAGCGGAGGTTGAATCGTCAGTGGATAGTCTACATCGACGACTTCGCCTGCCGCACTGGGCGCTGGAAACACGGCCATCCGGTCACCGATGAGGAGCATGCGCAGGAGCTCAGGCAGTCAGTGTCGAGACCTGCGCCACAATGGAAGAAGTCCGGGCCGGAGTTCGACTCGGACTATGCAGCGGATGGCCCCGCAGTCAGTAGCAACGACAAAGCAGCAGCCGCAGAGGCAGACCAGGAACAGCAGCAGATGAGCAGGCATAATAATACGAAGACCTTTTCGATAATCATATATTGGCGAGTTACACATTTGGTCTCGCGCAATGAAACTATGAGCCTGCAGCAGCAGCAGTTCCAGCAGCATTCTGGGAGCCAAGCAGTCACCGGATTTGGTGACTTCTCCTCGGCTTCCTTGCACGAAACAAGGCATAA
>CAZANL010000204.1:0-361 GCA_964486115.1 uncultured Planctomycetota bacterium | reverse complement strand
CCAGCAGCAGCAGCAGCAATTCCCGCAGACCCAGCAGCAGCACCAACGGCAGTGGCATCAGTGGCAGCAGTTGCAGCAGTTGCAATCGTATCCAATAAAATCCGAAAAGTCGGCCTCGTCTCCAGCGCCGTCGGCTCGAGTTGGGCTGGGCGCCGAGAGGGAGGGGTTTGCGTGCTCGGAGGCGCTTTGCCCGAAGCACGCCATGTCGCAGCCGCCTGGTGGCTCAGTCGCTTCCAGCCTCATTGTGGATGCGGGCCAGTGGCATTGGCTCTCTGGCAGCTACAAGGTTCACGGGGAGCATGACGGGAGGCCGGTCTACACCATGGCCCACTCTGGAAACCCCAATGCCTTCCTCTGGTAT
>CAZANL010000203.1:7562-7829 GCA_964486115.1 uncultured Planctomycetota bacterium | reverse complement strand
TAGACAGCACCGGCAACAACAGTGGTATCCCGAAAGAGCAGATTGTAGGTTTCTCCCACCCTCTTGAACGCCACGGAGCGTGCACCATCTGCGCGATAGATCCTGTACTTTACGGGGCCCGGATACTCTTGGTCAGCCGACCAGGTCAACTCCATTCCCTCGGCTATTTACCTCAGCTTCAACGGGCCCGGAGACCCGGGTGGCCGCGCGACGATCTTCAGCCCCGCGGCGGAGGTGCCGCGCCCTGCCACGTCGTACCGGTTGCGT
>CAZANL010000203.1:0-7552 GCA_964486115.1 uncultured Planctomycetota bacterium | reverse complement strand
CTCAAGGTCAACCCGATCGCCCAGTTGAACGATGTACGTTCCCCGGTAGGTTCCGTTGCTGTCTTCGGCCAGCGAGAGCCGAGTCCCCAGACCCAGATCGACCGCGACGCTGAGGCCCGGATCCGCACTCACTTCAAGAACGATCCGGTCGCCTGGCTGGAGGGGCCCGCTGCGGCTAGGAAGCACCGACACCGTGTGAACCCTCGGCACGGACACGTTGATCTTGATCGGGGTCGTCGGCGGACCGATCTTGTCGACCACCTGCTGACACCATTTTTCGCAGAGATCGATGAAGGCCAGGCTGGTCGAATTGCGCAGCTGATCCATGATCGCGTAGATCAACTGCTGACTTTCGATCAGGGGGCCGCCGGCCGACCTCTGCGTGTGTTCGATCGAGAAAAGGCGCCGCGAACCGGTCCTCATCTCGATTTCGGCGCCCAGGCTGCGGTAGTAGGCCAGCAGCGGAGCTATGTCCTTGATCGTGCTGACCCGGCCAAGGATCACGGCGTCGACTCCTAGCAACCGAGCGAGTTCCGCCGGTGCGCGCCCTTCGAGATCCTCTGCGGAACGTATTCCCGCAGCACGCAGCGCACTATCGACATTATCGATGTGCAGATCGATGAACGGCAAGCTTGTCGCAAAGTGGTGATGAAAACGGCGGCGCATGAAAGCGACCTGCTCCAAGGTATGTGCATCCTGGTCCGGCGAGGAGAACGGGAGGATCGCCACCGTCCTCGGAGGCGAGGTGTTATAGCTGTCGTCGAGTACCAGCTTCGGACCGCAGCCAAGCGCCACCTGCGCAATCAGAACGAGGGCTCCCAGCCGGATCACGAACCGCCTCTGACGATGATCAGGCCCTCCCCGAGACGCTCCCCGTCGTACCAAACCTCGTAGCGATACCGACCTCCCCGGTGAAAGCAGACCGACGCCAGCCCGCCAGGCGGGACCGTATGTGCAGAAACTGTTCGCCGGTGCGTCACACTGCACTCGAAACCGACCGTCCGCGGACAGTCGATGGTGTCCGTCCGGTCGTGGATCACGACAGACAGCTGCCTCCGGCTCGCTCTGTTCACCAGGAACAGAACCGCTTCGACTCCCGTGAAGGTGACGTCGCCCGGCACTTCAGTCGGGATCAGTTCCAGCAGCTGTGTGTGGGCTGGAATGCGGGCCATCTGGGGCTCGCTATAGATCAACTCGTCCGAGGCCGAACAGGCCACCAGAGCGAACAGGATCCAGAGCGTCAGCAACAGACTGCGCATCTGCTCCCCCTCGAAACGGCTGAGGCTGCCCGACAGAGCAAAAAAACCCTGCTAATCCCCGCCCTTGGCATCCTGAGAACGCTTGGGGCGCCAACCCGAGAACCGCAGTCCCCAGACCTTGAACAGCGCCTCGACAAAGATCCCGCCCGACATCTTCGAGACCCCCAGCTCACGGTCCTTGAAGATGATCGGCACCTCCCTGATCTTCAACCCACAGCGTGACGCGCGGAACAGCATCTCGATCTGGTAGAAATAGCCAGAAGCATTGAGACTGTCCAGGTCCATCCGCTTGAGCCCCTCGACCCGGAATGCGCGGAACCCGCCGGTGATGTCACGTGGAGAGAGCCAGAGGATCCAGCGTGCGTAAAAGCTACCGCCACGGCTAATGACCCGCCGAACCAGAGGCCAGCCCGGGGTGGCACCGCCCGGCACATACCGCGATCCCTGGACCACGTCGGCGCCGTCGGCAATCGCCTGCTGAAAGGTCGGTAGCATGGCGGGGTCGTGGGAGAGGTCGGCGTCCATCTGATAGACGACCTCGTAGTCACGCTCGAAACCCCACTTGAACCCCTCGATGTAAGCGCCAGCAAGTCCGCTCTTGGCCGGTCGAACCATCAGATGCACGCCAGGATCCTTCTCGACCCACTGCCTAGCGATCTCGGCAGTTCCGTCGGGAGAGCTGTCGTCCACGACCAACATGTCCGGCGCATTCTCCAGACCCCGCACCCGCTTGAGAACGATCGGCAGATTCTCTGCCTCGTTGTAGGTCGGTAGTATCAGCAAGTCGCGCATCGTGAGGGGCCACTGTGTCCCTCACCGCAGCAGTTGTCAACGAGTAAAGAGCGGTTCATCTGGCGAGAGCTTCCCGAGGTTCGGCCCACCGACCGGCCCGGGACATCAGGCGGCCGTCAGAGCACCATAACTCCCTCGTCCCACACCGCCTCAGTCCTCATCCTCGGACACGCCACGGAACGTGAAGCGTGACGCGGTGAGGGTCAGCCGTCCATCCTCGCCCAGATAATAGCGCCTCTCCCTGCGGAACCGCTGGCTCTGTGGCACCCGGTCGATCCGAATCAGCTTGTCTCCCGGTAAGACCCGCAGCCGCCCCTGGCCATTCACGTCCAGGGTCAGCTCGGCTTTTCCGGGGGCCAGCTCGGGATGCTTGCCGCCCGGCATCACGGTGACATTGATCTTCCTGCCGGTCTGGTTGACCAGGACCAGGTCCAGGTGGTTGGTGCAGCCAACCAGTAGTATCGATCCGAACAGCAGCGGCGTGATGAGTCGTTGCATGCGTCTGAACCTGAAGGAAATTTATCGAAATGTAGACCGAAACAGCTAGCGTCCGTCACCGTATTCAAGCACGAACAAGATCGGTCACCCTACACGAGCATCGGGATCGCACCCATGTCGTCTACCCCTTTCCTTGAACGTTTACCGCCTTCCACACAAACAGTACCATGATGCTGATGACCGCTGGAGAGCCGACCACCGACAGACAACTCATCGTATGGATGGAATGTTATGCCGACGGCGATCAGCGGGGCTTCGAAGAGCTCTATCGGGCCCTGGCGCCGATGGTCTTTCACTGTTTGCGCCGCTGGATCGGCAACTCGACCCAGGCCGAGGACCTGACTCAGGAGACCTTTTTACGGGTTCACCGCGCACGCGAGCGGTACCGCCGGGGGGCGCCCGTCGCACCCTGGGTGCTGACCATCGCCCGCCGACTCTCGATCGACCATCTTCGCTCGCGGGGCGCGGCGAGGGTGGCGATCACACCAAACGGGGAGCTGCCGGAGACAGGCGTGCGAGACACCAGAACAGACGAAAATCTGCAGGAGTTGGTGGCCGCCGTGCGTGAAGCGGTGGCCCAATTGCCAGACGCCCAGCGAAAGGTGGTGGCGCTGCACAAACTGGAGAGCCAGCCAATGACAGACATCGCCAAGGCGCTGGGTATCACCGAGCAAGCCGCTCGACTCAAGGCCCATCGCGGATACAAGAAACTGCGGGTCAAGCTGGCCCGCCTGACGGGGCGCTCCACCAATGGTTGACCAACAAGAACCGCTTCCCGAAATCACGCCCAGCTCCGCTCTGCGAGAGGAGGTTGGGCGCGATCTGGCGCAGCTAGCCCGGCTCCGAAAGCGGCGACTGGCGCTGCTGACCGTATTCCTCGGGCTGCTTCTCGCCGGGGTCGCAGCAACCCGCAAACCGACCGCACCCGCAATGAGCTGGAGCCTTCTGGCCCCCGCGATCATCTTCGGCCTGAGCGGTGTAGCTCTGCTGGCGCTGGCGTTCGGCGTCAGGCTCCCGAGCCGTGGTCGTCTCGGAATATCCTGTCTGGTGCTGGTCGCCGGCGGCCTGCTACTCCTGCTATCTACCGCGACACCCGATGCTTCCAGCAGCCGCGCTCACTTCCACGAGGTCGGCATGCACTGCGCCCTGCACGGGTCGAAAGTGAGCTTGTGCGTCGTCACGGCCACGCTGATTCTCGGCTTCGGCGTGCTGCGCCAGTTCGCCCCCACCGGCGCGATGATCGGCTGTGGGGCCGGCCTGATCGCCCTCGCCGCACTCCATATGAGTTGCTCAGACACCGGGGTTTCCCACCTGATGATCTGGCACGGCTCCGTGCTGATCGCATTCGGCGTCGCGCTCGGTCTCGGCGGAACAGTACTCAACCGCTGGCTGGATGATTAGCCCGCGAGGTAGACGTCGAAGCGCACCGATTTGCCCTCGTGGCAGTGCGAGGGGCGCGGCGATTCGACGAGCGGCGGCCCGATCCGCGGACGCTTGACCACCACCCTGCGGCGCGCGGCGGCCCGAGCAGCGGCAAACAACTCAGCCGTATCCGCCGGCTGGCCAAGCAGCGCCTGCAGGTACTGAGAGGGCTTCTTGGCCAGTGCACTCTTTCCCGGAGGAAACATCGGGTCGAGCGTGACCACATCAGTCGACAACTCGGCGAGAATCCCGATCGCATCCCCCAGGAGTAGCTCGACCGGTGTACCCGCCCGCGCGATACCGTCGCGCAGAACTGCTGCGACCACGGGCGACCGCTCGATCGCGATCACCTGGCAGCCCAGCGCGGCAAGCAGGTGGCTGTCGGCTCCCAGGCCTGCCGTCGCGTCGACCACTCGAGGGGGAGGCACGCCGGGCCTCAGCCCCACCGCGCGCCCCAGTAATTGACGCCGCCCACCCGCCCGACGATCGACCGACGACGGCCCATCGAAGTCGACCCAGATCGGACCGGGCGAGCCTGGCCGCAGATCACGCAGCTGAAGCCGCTCATCTATCCGCTCGAGCACCATCTGTGGTTGCGGGAAGAAGGGCAATCCAAGCTCCCGCGCCAACCCCTCGCTCTCCGGCGAGACGACTACGGGGCGACTGACGTGGCGACCTCCTGAAGGAACTTGGCCATTGCCGGATCCAGACCGGCGGTGTGCGGATTTCCTACCGGGCTCTTCTTCACCAGGATCTTGTAGAAGACACAGGCGGCCAGATAGGTCCCCTTGACGTTCGGGTGGCTGCCGTCGCCCACCCACAGATCCAGCCCCTTCTTCTTGGCCAAGGCCTTCTGCCAGGCCATCCCGACCGGCGCGACCTTGCCCCCACAGGCCCGCGCGATCTCGGTGTAGCCGATGCGCAGGCGTTCCTGCATCTTGCGATAGGTGTCGGGCTTGAAGTTGTGTCGGTCTCCCTTGCGGTAGCCCCAGGTCATGAACAAAAGCGGCTCGGCCTTCGCCACGCGAATCTTGGCGGCCAGCTGCTTGGCATAGGAGTCGACCTGGCGTAGCCGCTGCCTCTTGGGGAACGAGGGGCGCTGGCTCTGTCCCTGGAGAATCACAACATCCCACGTCTTCTCACCGAGCAGACGGATCACCTGCCTATCCTTCCAGTGCGTTTCGAAGCTCGCCCCGCCAGGCGTCAACTGCTGGGTCCGGATTTGACGTACCTTGCCCGCCTCGACTATTTTCCTGAGCACTCCGGGCAGATCGTTGGCGTAGGTATAGCTGTTACCGACGAACAGCACACGCAGTGGTTCCTCGGCACCCACCCCGGCCGGGAGCAATACGAGCATGATCAAAAAGGCATAGCGAAACATCGGCGGCTCCTTGTGCTGGAATTGCCAAATATGTTCGATAGTCTAGTTCAGCATGCGAGTACTTTCCATCCTGGCACTCTTGTTGTGGCTCTCCGCGACATGCTCCGCCGAAGACAACCTGCTACCGACCGAGGCACTGGCCGGAACGGGGCTCTGGATCCAGCAGGCGGTGAACCAAAAAGCGGGGCGGACCCAGCGAGTCAAGGTCTGGTTCGACCAGCAGTTCCTGGGGGACGGCAAGGGCTACCTGCGCCGCGCCAAGACCTTCGACAGCTGGACCAGACGCAGGCTGCGCGAAGCCGTGGTGCGCACGCTCAAGAGTCTCAGCAAGAAGTCCCATGCAGCGGCTGAGACCCAGCTCGGGGCGCTGATCAAGTCCGGCGAGGTCACCCACCTGGAACAGCACTGGATCATCAACGGCTTCACCTGCACTGTCACCCCGGCCGGGCTCGCGGGACTGCGGCAGGTGAAGGGCGTGAAGAAGATCTTCTCCGCGCCGCTCCGCAAGCGTAAGAAGAGTAAGGCGCCTGGCGGCCCGGCACCGGTCTTCACACCTCCGCGACACCCGGACTTCGACCCGCAGCGCCACCTCCACCCGTGGTACATCAAGTACCTGATGGCCGACAAGGTCTGGAAGGACTTCAAAGTCACAGGGCAAGGTACCTTGAACATCGTCCACGACTTCAACTTCGTCTTTTCCCCCAACCTGACCTGCAACCTCTACCAGAACCCAAAAGAGATTCCTGCTAACGGCAAGGATGACGACGGCAACGGCTTGATCGACGATATCCATGGCTATGATTTCGATCGGGACACGGCGAATCTGACCACTCGTCCAGCGGGCGCCAACCCGAATGCCCCCCGCACACATCATGGTTACATGTGCGCGGCCATCATCTGCGGGGCTGGAGTCAAGGGCGCGCATTACGAGTTCGGAATTGCACCCCGTGGACGCTGGGCCGGCGTGATCGGGATGAACCGGATCGAGGCGTCGCTCGAATGGGCGATCGAGCAGCAGGCGGACACCTACAGCATGAGCTTCTCCATCCCGGGGCTCGGTGAGTACCGCACCCACTGGCGCAAGCTCCTGGAGCACGCTTCATTCTGCGGGGTCTTTTTCGTCTCTGGCGCGGGCAACTTCGGGCGCAAGGGTTCAGCCTCGTATGCCCCCGTCCCGGTGCAGATGCGCACCCCGGAGGATATCCCCAACGTCGTCTTCGCCGCCGCGGGAGTGCAGCGAGACTTCTGTCGCACCGTCTTCTCGAGCCAGGGCCCCGTCCGCTGGAACACCGAGCACTACAAGGATGGGATGGTCGACAAGCCCGGCGTCTGCGCCTTCAACCAGAACTTGCCGTTCCTTCAACGTGATGGCAAAGCAAGTCCCTCCGGCCTCAACGGCAACTCCTTCGCCGGTCCGATGTTCTGTGGTGCGATCGCGCTGATGTTGTCCGCGGACCCGGATCTGCTGCCCTGGCAGCTCAGACAGATCATCACCAGCACCGCCACCGATATCGCGAGCAAGGGATTCGACATGCAGACCGGTCATGGTCTGATCAACACCTTCCGGGCAGTCAAGGAGGTGCTCCGACGCAAAGCGTTGCGCGAGGGCCAAGACCCCAAGCCATACCAAGGGCGAAGTCCCGGCGACGAGCTCGACATCCAGCAGCTATCCCGGCAGGCGTCCACCAAGTTCATGGTGAAGTCACTCCAGCGCGACGGCCAGGCCGCCAAGCTGGGCCTGATGGTCGGTGACGTGATCACCCACTATGACGGGCACAGGATCACCAGTCGGCTTGGGATGCAACTGGCCAAGACCCGCGCACACCGAGCTGACAAGGCCCAGGTGATCGTCCGGGTCGAGCGTGGTGGAAAGCAACTCCAGTTCACCTTCCAGGTGGGCACACTCGGGGTCGTGCCGAAGATCGGGAACGACCTGCCCGCCTTCGTCAAATAGCGGACTCGAAGTCGCGACTGAGAAACCAGCCAACGCCTTCCATTTTCCGGCAACGGACTCTAGGCCTGGTTGTCCCGTCGACCCAGCAGCAGGTGGCGCATGGCCCAGCCCAGCACGGCGAGGGCTATCAGCGCACCGGGCAACAGGACCAGCAGCTTGCTGGGGCTGGCATCGAGCTGCCCCGCCAGGTAGCTGTAGGTCATTCCGGCCGGAACCTGACCAACCAGCGTGGCTGCAACGAAAGGC
>CAZANL010000202.1:0-7834 GCA_964486115.1 uncultured Planctomycetota bacterium | reverse complement strand
CACGCGTCGCCGCCAGAATGCTCACCTCTTCCGAAGCATGATGAATCTTGTGGAACCTCCAGAAAAAAACAACGACATGCTGCAGCCGGTGCATCCAGTAGTCCTTGAGATCCAGGACCAGCAAGAACACAAGAGCCTGGACCAACAGAGGCGTACCAATCCTCTCCAGGCTGTAGGAATGCAGATAGTCGGTGTAGAACACCAGCGCCAGGGGGCTGGCATACAAAAGAAAGTCCTCGGACTTCTTGAGCATGTCCCACATGCCACAGCGCACTTTTTCAGTCGAGAGCAGATCGTCGCGCTGCCGAGGCCACCGGCGCTCCACAACCAGCACCAGAAAGAGCTGCGGGATCACCGTGGCCTTCCTCAGAGCGGCTGCCAATCCGATCCCCAAAAAGATGATCGCGCCCCGCGCGAATCGAGACGATTTGATCCATGAACCCTGGCGACTGTAGTCCACGGCAATGGCGCACACCGCCGCGAGAGACAAGGACAGGATCCACACACCCTGCATCAGTGATTTCCGACGAGACCCATACGGATCAAATGAAGCCGGCTACCGTGCAGAAGGCAGACAATTGTAACTTCCCACCGAAAACACGCTTTATCGGGCACAACGTTTACTCCCCTGACCACACCCCCCAGACCGCCCATTAGGCGGACGACCGAATTCTGATACACATCATGGCCCAAGCGCCAGAGCGACGCCAGAAAACTGCATCTGAGGCCTCGGCGACAGGCAGAGGCACGTTGCATCGATAAGATCGCTGCAGGCAACTGTCAGTGGTGGCGGGCTCAGCCGGGACCTGTTGACGCGGTGGGCTCACCACAGAGGAATCAGCCGCTAAGCAGCGGCACGATTTCCTTGCGCATCATGATCCCCGGTCGCTCGGCGACCGCCCCCTCGAAGCGGATGCCGAGAGCCCCTGAGAGCAGTTCCCGCGCTGCGGGATCGAACGCGACGAAGCTGTTGAAGCCACCCCCCACGTCGATGCAGGTCAGAAATATCAACTCCAGGCCACGCTCTCGCCGCATCTGGTGCAGCACATACTCGATCTGATCCAGGCGCTCCGCCAGAAACTCCCGCACCCCGATCGCCTCCCGCTGAACGATACCGATCTCCCGGCCAGCCAGGTTGAAGCGAGCAAACACCGGCTCGAAGGCCTGGCGCAGCGGGCCCTCGATCCGTGACTTGTCCTCGAACATCTGATCGACGCACGGCGGGCGGTCGAACCGATCGAGCAGCCAGTCGGCAAGCTCCCGGTCCTCCAAGGTGGTGACCGAGGCCTGGAACGCAATCGTGTTGGAGGCGATCGCGTGGTACAGCAGGGCCGCTGACCCGGGCCCAATGGCCAGTGGATAGCGACGGAACTTCCGCGCGATCAGCGTCGCCGCCGCTCCGACCCACTCGATCTGAGTCAGTGCGTTGGGAAACGCATCTGCCTCGTGCAGCGGCCGGTGGTCGATCACCTCGACCACCTTCGCGTGGTCGATCCGGTCGGAGATACCGCGTGTATCGCTGGCGTCGACCAGGATCACCTGCTCGCAGTCGTCGATGAGTTCGTCGGCACGGGCCGGAAAAGGCACGTCGTACCGGCGCAACACGAAGCGGGCCTCCCGCTGAGGGGTGCCGAAGACCGCCGCAACTGCAGGCTGGCCTAGGAGCTCGAGATACTCCGCGTACGCCATCGCGCAAGCCGTGCCGTCCAGGTCAGGGTCACTGTAGCAGGTAACCAGGATCGTCATCGGACACCGAGCAGTTCGGGAAGAACCTGCGCCGCCTCGCCGCGAACCACCGCGTCAGCTGTATCATCCTGCGGCGTCTCATCCCGATTGAGGATGATCAGCCGAGCCCCGCCGCTGCGAGCCACCATCGGATACATGTTGGCCGGGGAGACCTGCAGGCTGGTACCGATCACCAGCAGCAGATCGCAGGACACCGCCCACTGCTCGGAGCGGGCCAGGTCGTCATGCGAGAGACTCTGGCCAAACGAGACGGTGCGCGGCTTGACCAGACCACCCCCGCACTCGGGACACAGCGGAAACGGGGCGCCGGCTTGCATCTGGGCCGCGCTCGCCTCCCAGCCCACCTCGCAGTTGCAGTCGATGCAACCCACCCGCGCATTGGAGCCGTGCAACTCGATCACTCTCTCCTCCGGCAGGCCAGCTGCCTGTTGCAGCCCGTCGATATTCTGCGTGATCACGCCGACCAGCCGTCCCTGCTCGTGGAACTCGACGATGGCCCGATGGGCTGCATTCGGCGCGGCCCCACGAAAAGCGCGCCAGGCCCAGTAGCTCACTCGCGCCTGTTCGCTAGCGACGAACTCCTGATAGTAGACTGGCTGATAGGTCTCCCAGATCCCTCCCGGACTGCGAAAGTCGGGGATCCCCGACTCGGTACTGATGCCCGCGCCAGTGAACAGGGATACCCTCTCCGCCAGCGCCAGCAGTTTGCCCGCCCGCTCCAGACTCACCGACCCCACTCGATCAGGCGGATCTGGTTCTCGTCGACGAGGAGCACCCGGCGACCGCCGGGCCAGTACAGCTGGACGCCGTCACCCTGCAACCGAATCGGATCGTGCTGCCAGCTGACACGCTGCCGCACAGGGTCGATCCCGACCAGGTTGTCGCCAACCAGTAATACCAGGCCCAGCTCACCAGCCGCGACCAGCTGTCGGGGCTGTCCGGGCAGCTCCAGCCCCAGCTGCCAGCTGGCAGTGCGGCCCTCCGCCACCCGCACGAGCTCCAGCTCATCGCCTTGCGGCGCCTTCCGCACGACGAACGCCGCATCACGGAGCCAGACCGTGCAAGCCGGGCGTGGCGCACGAAACCAGGCACGCCCGTCTCGCAAGTCGTACGCCGTGAAGGCATCTCCAGATCGACCACCGCCAGTGATGTAGACCGAGTGCTTGTCCACCTCCAGAATTGGAGTCTCCATCGGCACCCGGATACGCCATTGATACCTCTCAGACCCGTCCCGCCAGCGGCTGGCGGTCAGCCACTCGCCGCGGCTGGCCACGATCAGCTGACTCGTCGGGTCGAAGCGCAGATACATCGCCACCCAGGGCAGCGGTTGCAGCATCTGTCTGTAGCGAATCTCCCGTCCCGTGCGCCCGTCGAAGATCTCCAATCCGCCATGGTTCAGCAGTACCGCCAGGTAGCCGTTGCGCTCGTCGACGGCGATCGGCTTCCCTCGGTTTCGACTCCACCAGCGGGCACTCCCGTCCTCCCTCAACGCAGCGAAGCCGTGCCGATAGCTCAGATACACTGCCTCCTGGCCCAGCAGCGTGGAATAGGGCTCTCGCCGGCCGAGCCGATCCCGATGGCGATCTGGCAGGCGCCAGGACAGCTTGCCGGTTGCAGCTTCCAGCACGATGGCCTCGGAGCCCGTGTAGGTCAAATACACCCGATCGCCGATGACGCCGACCTGCTTGATCCCGCGTGCAGGCTTCCACTCGCCTGCCGGCCAGAGCGAACGTCCGTCGGTCAGCCGAAAGCCTCCGACCCATTCCGCTGCCTTGCCATGGAGCACCACCACACCCGCAGCGCTGCCCGTGACCCGAACCCCCTGGCCCAGACCATGCGCCACGTGCCAGACCACCCTGGACTGGCTTCGGCGGACTGCGGGGCGGGAACTCGAGCCACCCAGAATCTCGACCAGTTGGCCTGGCTCCCCGGCGCTGGGCAAGGCCAAAGGGGCCTTACCAGCTAACAGGAACGCCCCAGCGCACAGCGACATCAGACCAATCACTCCCAGCGAGGCGACAGCGTTCCGCAGGGATCTACGGGTGATCCTGAGCTGCGGCATGATCCAGCGTGTCGAGTCAGGCGCATCGAGCGCGGCCTGCAGAGCGTCGACAAACTCCCCCGCATCATGGTAGCGCTTCTGAGGATCGACCCGGGTTGCCTTCAGGCAAACCCGGTTCAGGGCCAGTGAGATCTCTGGCCTGCGCAGCCGAGGAGCCGGGACATCCTCCTTGATCACCCTGGCGAAAAGCTCCATAACTCGCCGCTCGTCGAACGGCAGCCGGCCGGTCAACACCCGATACAGCAGGACCCCCAGCGCGTAGACATCAGACTGGGAGCCCACATCCTCTGTGTCACCCGAGATCTGCTCGGGCGGCATGTAAGAAGGCGTTCCCAGGGTCAAGCCGGTCTGGGTCAGCAACGTCTGCCCGTCGACCCTCTTGGCCAGACCGAAGTCGGTCACCCTGGCCACTCCCAGCTTGTCGATCAGGATGTTGGCGGGCTTGAGGTCGCGGTGAATGATGCCAACCCGATGCATCGCCGCGACGCCACGAGCCGCCATCAACACGATGTCCAGTCCCTGCTCTTGCTGATAGTCGTCGCTGAGAAACCGGCCAAAGGTCTCCCCATCGACGTATTCCATCACCAGGAACGGAGGGTCACCGTCGGGGTCCAGATCCAGCACACTCACCAGGTTGGGATGCTGGACCATCGAGAGCAAGCGCCCCTCGCGAGTGAACCGCTGCAGCACGACCTGTCCCTGCGTGTGCTCCAGCCGCAGCACCTTGAGCGCGACCGAGCGCTGGAACGCCGGGTCCCGAGCCAGATAGACCTCCCCCATTCCGCCTCGGCCGAGGAAGCCCAAGAGTTCATAGCGCCCCACCCGCCCGCCGATCTCCTGAGAGCCCAGGGCCGGAGCGGCCGGCTGTAGATTCTCGGCCCCGCAGGCCCACGTCAGGTGATCCATCGTAGGGGCCTGACTGGGCCAGTCCTCGAAGATCTCGAAGCTGCCGGTGCAGCCGTCGCAGAAAACGGCACTCGGATCGCCCGCCACACGCCCGCGGCCGCAGTCGCTGCAGCTAACCAGAAACAGCTTGGCGTCCACGAGGTGTCGCGCAACAACCTCCATCGAGAGCCCGACACCCTCGACCAACAGCTGATGGATCGGGACTGGGCGACCTTGCTCCATGCTGTGCTGCCACTGCTGAGTGCACTCGGAAAGTTGTGCCGAGGTAAGCAGCTGACGTGCGATCAGGAAATCGCCGAATTCGCACGAGGTATCGGAGTGCGCCACGGACTAGAACGAGCCCGGTGAAATACGGTGAATATGCTCCATGAACTGTCGAAACCTATCCGATCTAGGACCCGCAGACAACGGCAGAGATCTCTCGGCCCGTATCACTGCCCTGACGTCGGCCGACACCTCCTCTGCAAATCAGGGTCGACGGCCCCGAGATGGCGGCCATCAGCCACTCCGCCCAGACCTCAGCCCTCTTGACCTGTGCGCCGGATCCAGCTGCATGTCTGCGTCGCGTCGAGTTAGCCTCTGCGGCATCCGACAGCCCCCAATTGAGCAGGCCTTACCTGGGCAGACAGACAACCGAACTCCCACGTTATGACCCCTCGCCAGCAAGAATCCCGCAAGATCCACACAGCGCCCACCAGTCACACGAACAGACCCCTGCCAGCAGATTTTCGGCCAGGGTTCGAACGGGCGGGCTCAGCAGCAACGGGCGGGCCAAGCTGGCAAGAACTGAAGTCACCTCTTGCTATCCCCTCCACAGGGCGGTAGAATCCTCGCCCTTCAAAGTGCCTGAAGAAGGGTACCCGCTGTGACCTATCCCAAACACCCACCAGGACTTCTGGCTCTCGAGAACGGATTCATCCTTGAGGGCTTGCTCTTTGGTGCGGCCGACGACGCCGCAGGGGAAGTCTGTTTCAACACCAGTATGTCGGGATACCAGGAAGTCCTGACCGACCCCTCATATTGCGGCCAGATCGTCGTGATGACCGCGCCCCATATCGGCAACTACGGCATCAATGCCGAGGACGTCCAGTCATCGAAGATTCAGGTCGCCGGGTTTGTCGTACGCGATCTTTGCCGTCGTCCGTCCAACTGGCGGTCGATTTCCAGCCTGCACGACTATCTCGCCGACGCTGGGGTGACCGGCATCACCGACGTCGACACGCGAGCCCTGACACGCCTGCTGCGAACTGACGGCGCCAAGCGAGGTGTCATCGGTCCAGCCTCGGCCGGCGCGGATGCCTTGATCGAACGCGCACGTTCGCTACCGGAGATGGCCGGGCAAGAACTGGCCAGCCTGGTAACGACCGCCGCCGTCCGGGCTGACGATGGCGAGGGGCGTTACCGTGTGGCGATCTACGACTTCGGCGTCAAGCAGGGCATCATCGACGAGCTGCGCCGGCGTGACTTTGCGGTGACGGTCTACCCGGCCGACACACCCGCCGAGCGGGTGCTCGCCGACAAGCCAGACTGTGTGCTCCTGTCCAACGGTCCCGGCGACCCGGAAGTGGTGACCAACGGTATCGACGCAGCCCAGAAAATACTGGGACAGCTTCCGCTCTTCGGGATCTGCCTCGGCCATCAGATCCTCGCACTGGCCTGCGGAGCGCGAACCTACAAGCTGAAATTCGGCCATCGAGGTTCGAACCATCCTGTCCGCGAGGAGGCCACCGGCCGGATCATGATCACCGCACAGAACCACGGGTTCGCGGTCGACCCCGAGAGCCTGCCGGACACTCTGGAGGTGACACACCTCAGCTGCAACGACGGGACGATCGAGGGGATCTCGCATCGACAATTCCCGGCCTGGTCGGTGCAGTACCATCCGGAGGCCGCTCCCGGCCCCCATGACTCCTGGTATCTGTTCGACCGGATGGTCGAAGAACTGGAGAAGCGCTCGTGCCACGGCGCACCGACATCGAATCGATCCTGATCGTGGGCGCCGGGCCGATCGTCATCGGCCAGGCCTGCGAGTTCGACTACTCCGGCACCCAAGCTTGCAAGGCGCTGCGCGAGGAAGGTTACCGGGTGATCCTGGTCAACTCCAATCCAGCGACGATCATGACCGATCCCGAGCTGGCAGACCGCACCTACATCGAGCCACTGATTCCCGAAGCAGTGGAGCGCATCATCGAAAAAGAGCGCCCTGACGCACTGCTGCCGACCGTCGGTGGCCAGACCGCCCTCAACATGGCGCTGAGCCTCAAGCAGCTGGGCGTTCTCGATCAGGGCGGCATCCAGTTGATCGGCGCGCAGATCGAATCGATTGAACTGGCCGAAAACCGCGAGCTGTTCGCCGAAGCGATGACCGGCATCGGCCTAGAGGTCCCGCGAGGCGGCTTCATCCGCAATATGGCCGAGGCGCGCGAGCTGGTCCAGACGCTGCGCATGCCGGTGATCTTCCGCCCGTCCTTCACGCTCGGCGGCCAGGGCGGCGGCACGGCCTACAACATCGAGGAGTTCGAGACGCGAATTTTCGCGGCGCTGGAGGCCAGCCCGATCGACGAGGTTCTGGTCGAGGAGAACCTGCGGCACTGGAAAGAGTACGAGCTGGAGGTGGTTCGCGACCACAAGGACAACTGCGTCGTGGTCTGCTCAATCGAGAACCTCGATCCGATGGGCGTACACACCGGCGACTCGGTGACCGTCGCGCCGGCAATGACGCTCACTGACCGTGAATACCAGGCGATGCGCGACGACGCATTCGCCTGCATGCGCCGCATTGGCGTCGACACCGGCGGTTCCAACGTCCAGTTCGCGGTCGAGCCGCACACTGGGCGACGAGTGATCATCGAGATGAATCCCCGGGTCTCCCGCTCGTCGGCGCTGGCGTCGAAGGCCACCGGATTCCCGATCGCCCGCATCGCGGCCAAGCTATCGGTCGGCCTGACCCTCGACGAGATCCCAAACCAGATCACCGGCAAGACTCTGGCCTCGTTCGAGCCCGCCATCGACTACTGCGTGGTCAAGATCCCGCGATGGGATTTCGCCAAGTTCCGCGCCACCTCGGCCAACCTCGGGGTCCAGATGCGCTCTGTCGGCGAGGTCATGGCGCTGGCCCGG
>CAZANL010000201.1:0-7837 GCA_964486115.1 uncultured Planctomycetota bacterium | reverse complement strand
CCGGGCCGTCGGTCCAGGTCGCCGACGATCACGCGGTGATAGTGGTGCTGCCGCACGGCTTTCCAGCGGACGTCTCCGCTGATGGGGTCGAGGGCGAGCAGGCCCGACCGTCCGCTGAGCAAGGCGTCGAGTTGACCGTTCCCGTGAAGATCGACCAGCCGCACCTCGTCTGGGGCCTTGCCGATCGGGATCGGCGGTTGTTTCGTCCGGCCGGTGCGGCCATCAAGAACAAACAGCTGGCCACTCTTGTTACAGAGCACGATCTCTGGGTATCCGTCACCGGTCAGGTCGCCGACGGCGGGCTGAGCGTCACCCCTGCCTATCGGGCGCTTCCACAGGGTCTGGCCGTTCAGCATGCTGATGGCGAGCAGGTGCTCCTCCATGCCGGTGTGGAGGAGCAGCAGGAGTTCCTTGATGCCGTTGCGGTTCAGGTCGGCGAGCACGCCGTCGCGCCTCGCGTCGCCGTAATCGGAGGGGGTGCGCCAGCGTTCGAGCCAGCGTGATTGACCCGCACGGTACTCCAGGCAAGTTGTCGGGCTGGTGCCTTTCCCCAGCACCAGCAGGTCGTGAGTCCCCGAGCGGTCGAAATCGCCGACCTGGATCGAGTGGTCGATAATGAACGGGAGGTCCTGCTGCAGCTCCTTGATTGGCGACAGGTTGACCAGTCGACGGAACTGCTGACCGACGTCGAGCGTGACCGTTTGTTCGCGAGGTAGAAAACCGGTCTGGCTGAACCGCAGACGGTATGTCCCGGCGGCGAGTTCCGGCAGGGGCGGACCTGTCAGGGGCAACTGAATTCGTTCGATGACCTGTGCCTTCTGGAGGATCGTCAAGGTCAGGCTGCGATGATGGGTCGTGATCTTGAGCTGGGCCGGGGGCACCCGGTCGAGGGTCTTGCTGACGCGGGTCAGCTCGCCGCCGGACCGGATCGTGACGGTCTCGGTCCGCGTCTGATATCCCGGCCGTTCGATGCGGAGCTGGTAGCTGCCTCCGGGGAGTTCGACATAGCCCGGCGTGCGGGGCAGCAGGGTGCTCCGGGGCCCGGAAATCGAGACCTGGGCGCCCTGTGGAGCGGTGTTGATCACCAGGAAGCCGCTGGTCTTACGCAGCCGTTCGGTGATCTCGCGGCGCTGGCGAGGCTGGAGTTGGATGTCGCGAAGCACCTCGAAGTACCCCGGCTTGCTGATCTTCAGCTTGTGCTGGCCTGGCGCCAGCGAGAGCTTGAACGCCTGGTTTGATGCTGTTTTCCCGATTGGCTCGCCGTTCAGCGTGAGCATCGCCGACTCGCTGCCCGTGCGGATGACCAGCTCGCCGGGCTGTCGAGAAAGCCACAGCGAGCCGACGGCCAGGGCGCTGCAGAGTGTCGCGGTGATGACGGTGAGGGTCGGGTGCCGCCGCGCCCATTTTCGCGTGCGGTACCAGAGACTGGCCGGTCGGGCGCTGATCGGACGGCCTTCGAGGTAGGCTGTGAGGTCTTCAGCCAGTTCGTGGGCCGTCTGATAGCGCTGCTTCGGCTCCATCGCCATGGCGCGAAGTGTGATCAGCGAGAGCTCGCCCGGAATGTTCGGGCCGAGGGGCGGCACCTCACAGTTGGCGACTTCTCGGAGCACCTCGATCAGTCCATCGCCGTCGAACGGCAGGCGCTCGGTGAGTGCCTGGTAGAGAATCACGCCGAGACTGAAGACGTCGCTGCGCAGGTCGACCTGGGGGCTTGCCCCACTGGCCTGCTCGGGCGACATGTAATGGGGGGTTCCGAGGGTGGTCCCGCTCAGCGTGAGCTTGGGTTCACTCTCGCCACTGTCTTCGCTGATTTGTTTGGCCAGGCCGAAGTCCGCGACCTTGGGCACGCCATCCGGGTCGATCAGGATGTTGGAGGGCTTCAGGTCGCGATGGATGATTCCGCGCATGTGGGCGTGATGAACGCCGCGGGCGACCTGGATCAACTGCTCCAGCTTCTGGCGGGTGGTCATCGGTTCCTGATCGAGTTGGCCGGCCAGGGTGGTGCCCTCGACATACTCCATCGTGAAGAACCGCTGATCCTCGATGACCCCCGAGTCGTAGAGTCTGACGATGTTGGGGTGACTGAGTTGTGAGATCAGGCGGGTCTCCAGCAAGAACCGCTGCTCGCTGAGCATCCCTCGGTGCAAGCCGGGGAGCAGGATCTTGAGTGCGACGATCCGCTGCTGATCTTGGTGGCGAGCCGAATAGACCACACCCATGCCCCCGCGGGCCACCTCGCGGAGGATCTGGTACGGACCAAACCGCTGAGGTATCTGGCCCTGATCGGGCTGGGCCAGCAATGCGCTGGAAGGGTCTCGCTGCGTTGGCTCCATCAGGACTGTCGGGCCGACTGCATCGCCGCAGTGCCTGCACGCTTTGTCTCCGACACTGATCGCCCCGCCACATCTTGGACAGGGGGGGTGCGCTTGGGCCATTCGCCAGACGCGCTGCAGGGCCTCGAGCAACTTCTCGTCAGACTGACCGTGTCGGCGCATGAACTCCGACGGCTCGACGAGATCTCCGCTGAGGGCCGCGTCGAGATAGGCCTCGTGAAGATCCCCCGCGTCGATTGCTGCTTCGTCTGGGGAGTCGGGCATCGAGAGGATTCTAGCAGATCTCTTCCCCCGGGAGTCGGTCGAAGCGCAAGGAGGATTCAGCGGGTACGCGTTCAGTGTGCTGGCTGCTGCTTGCACAGAGGATCACGTTTGCCAGAATGCCGCGATGCAAATCACACGGCGAAGCCTCTCGATCCTTTGCCTGATGCTTCTCGCGCTTCCGGCTCAGGCGCAGAAGCCGCCATTGGAGCCGCGCGAGGACTGTGACTGGCAGGAGCTCCTGCTCAGAGGCCGGAAGATCGGCTAGGCCGCTGTTGCCGAGGGAGCCGGTGGACAGTTGTGGCGAGCGTCCCCCCGCCGGACTCAGTCAGACGGTGCCCAGAGCACCAGCAGGTACGCCAGGACCAGTGAACCGAGAGCGATCACGGCCGCCCCTGTCAGCAGCAACCAGTTGGTGTGCGACAGGGCCAGAACCAGAGCGCCGCCGGCGAGGCCGATCAGCAGGGCCGAACCGGCCAGCCTGCTGATCAGTTCTCCCTTGTAACTACCCCAGCCGAGGAACATCGCGATCAGCGCAGCCGCGTAACCTCCGATCAAGCGGGCCCGGTCCCACTGCCAGAGGACGTCTTGGCCCACGACGACCACGTCGGCCATCGAAAAGGTCAGCAGCCAGCCCCCGAAGAGCGCCCCAGCGGTCGTCATGAGCAGGCCGCTGACGCGATATGGCTTGGCTGCCTTGCTGACCCACCAAGGTGTCTGGCTGTGTTGACTTGCTTCGCGGCGAAGTTTGGTCTGAGCCTCTTTTTTTCGCCGCTTGGATTTACGCTTGCTGCCCATTGTCGGAAATAACCTCCCAGGCGTGGTGGGGCATCGTCTCGATCTCGCCCCGCTCGATCAGCTGGTCGTTGATCAGGCGGTGTAGTTGCTGCATCAGCTCCCGCTCCAGCGCGACGCGTTCGCTGGGGTTGGATGCCGGTTGTGGCGGCTCGATCTTCGGTAGCAGCCGCACGTGGACTTTCCCGGCGCGGGGTCGATTTCGCTGCAGCGGCCAGCAGTAGCGGGTGCCAAAGATCACGCAGGGAACGATCGGGGCACGGTGTCGCATCGCCAGCCGAACGCCGCCGCGTTTGATCGGGTGAAAACCGTCCCTGTCTGAACGCTGGCCTTCGGGGAAGATCCCGATCACCTTGCCTTGAGCGAGCAGCTTGGAGGCCTGCCGATAGGAGTCGCGGTCGGCCTTGTCCAGGTTGACCGGAAAAGCGTCGAAGCTGCTGCAGACCCAGCCGACGACCGGCCAGCCGAACAGTTCGTCCCAGGCCATGAAGTGGACACGTCGGATGGCGCTCGTGGTGACGTAGATCGCCGGTGGGTCCAGATAGCTCGGGTGGTTGGAAATCAGCAGGGCGGGGCCGTCTCGGGGCAGGTGTTCCAGTCCGTCGACCGTGAGCCTCTGCCACAACCGCAGGTTGTAGTACACGGTGGCGAAGACCGTTCGCCGGAGGAAAGTCTGAAC
Source organism: uncultured Planctomycetota bacterium (assembly GCA_964486115.1). Taxonomy (GTDB): domain Bacteria; phylum Planctomycetota; class JACQVV01; order JACQVV01; family CAZANL01; genus CAZANL01. The sequence goes on along the minus strand of CAZANL010000201.1, from coordinate 3,769 downwards.
CGCTGGATGCATCCGTGGCTGTCCGATGTCCTTCATGCCTCTATACTTTTGAATGCGGTTCGACTAGGATCGAACCAACATAGCAAAGGCGCGACCCCGGCACAACCATCAGTCAATCACATGCATAGGATCTACCTGGACCACGCCGCGACGACTCCGCTCGATCCTCGAGTATTGAAGTCGATGCGTCCTTTTTTGGAGCACTTTCACGGCAATGCGTCGAGCCTGCACCAGGAAGGATCGCAGGCTCGCAATGCGGTCGAGGATGCGCGCGAGGAGATCGCTGCGCTGCTCGGGGCGCGGCCGGAGGAGATCCTGTTCACCAGTGGCGGAACCGAATCCAACAATGCGGCTATCTTCGGCGCGGCCCGAGCCCGTGAGGCGCTGGGGCGGCATGTGATCACGAGCCAGGCCGAGCACCATGCGGTGCTGTACGCATGTGAGGAGCTCGGGCGGCAAGGTTGGTCCGTCAGCTTCTTGCCGGTCGACCCATCTGGCCGCGTTCAGACGGAGAGCTTGGCCAACGCGCTGACTGAGCAGACCCAGCTAGTCACGATGATGATGGCCAACAACGTGGTCGGCACCGTTCAGCCGATCGATCAGCTGGCTGCCCTGTGCAAGAACCAGGGCGTCGTGTTTCACTGCGATGCGGTGCAAGCGGTAGGGCAGCTGGAGATCGATCTGTCCCGTCTGCCCGTCGATTTGCTGTCTCTCTCGGGGCACAAGCTGTATGGTCCGAAGGGAGTGGGAGCGCTGTTTGTGCGTGAGGGTACTCCCTTCCGTCCCTTGTTCTGGGGGGGGAGCCAGGAGTATGGTATGCGGGCCGGGACGGAGAATGTGCCGGGTATTGTCGGGTTGGCCTGCGCCCTGCGTCTGTGCCTGGCAGAGCGGGAGCAGCAGCGGATCAGGGTCGAGGAACTGCGTGACCGGCTGCGCGAAGGCATCCGCCGGCGTATTCGACAGGTGTGCTTCAACAGTCCGGCCGAGGGTGTCTTGCCCAATCTACTCAATGTGTCTTTCCGGCACGTCGAAGGTGAGGCGATTCTGCTGAGCCTCAATGTCCAGGGCGTCGCCACCGCCACTGGTAGCGCCTGCACCAGTGAGTCGCTCGAGCCCTCTCACGTGCTGCGTGCGATGGGCGTGAGTGACGAGCTGTCCCAGGGCTCTATTCGTTTCTCGCTGGGCCGAGACAATGACAGCGAGCAGATCGATCGGGCGCTAGGGGCACTCGTCGCGACCATCGATCGGTTGCGACAGCTGTCACCGTTGTATGAGGGAGAGGCTGATGCGTCGCTCGCAGGATGACTACACCGAGATCATGGAGCACCACTTTCTCAATCCGCGCAACGTCGGGGTGATCGACGACCCCAGCGGTGTGGGGCGGGTCGAGAGTGGCGAGTGCGGCGACCTGTTCACGCTCTATCTGCGCATCGAGGGGGAGCGGATCGTCGGGGCGCGTTTCAAGACCTTCGGCTGCGCTGCCGCGATCGCCTCGAGTTCGATGATCACCTGTATGGTGGCGGGCAAGACGATCGACGAGGCGTTGGCGATCCGCAACGTCGACGTATCGGATGCGCTCGGCGGCGTGCCCGACCGCAAGATGCACTGCTCGGTGCTGGCCGAGCAGGGACTGCACGCTGCGATCCAGGACTACCGACAGCGAACTGCGTCGGAGTGACCGTGTCGCCCAGTGCGGGCGTCCGCTCGGCAGTGGCAGGCGGCGCTGGCGGAGGTTGAGCCTTAACCTCGGGCAGCAAATTAGATATGCTGTTCTCTTGCGGGGGGCGGTGCGAGTGGCGGAGGAGTCCAGGATGCAGGTTGGCTACAGGCAGCGAGAGACCAATGCCAGACGCCTCGAACCGCACGCCTTGCTGGATTTTCGGTCATCAGCATGCGGCCCCGTGCGTCGCGAGCCAGAAAATGACTGAGCAGGCCTGGCCAATTGCCGATGAACCCGGCGACCGGCGAGGGCGCTGAGGATGGCCGAGGAAACTGGAATCCGCCGAACTCCCCGGACGTTTCAGCCCACCTTCTGGACCGAGGTACTGCGAGCCAAGGACACGGATGCGCCGGGGCGGCAGTTTGCCTTGCAGTCCCTGATCGAAGCCTACTGGCAGCTGGTTTATCGGTTTGTGCGGCGCAAGGGCAACACGATCGAGGAGAGCAAGGACATCACCCAGGGTTTCTTCACGGCGTTTCTGGAGCGGGACTTCCTGCAGTACGTGGATCGTGGGCGGGATCGCTTCCGGACGTTCCTGCTGATCGCGCTGGACCATTACATGGTGGATCTGCATCGCAAGGCGCAGGCCCAGAAGCGCGGAGGCGGCCGGGCGGTCCTGTCGCTCGACTTCGGCCAGGCGGAGACCACGCTGGCTCCCGAGCCCGCATCCGAGTTGACGCCGGAACGCTGCTTCGAGCGAGAGTGGGCGATGCGGGTGCTGGGTCGTGCGCTGGAGGAGCTGCGCCAGGAGTTTTCTGAGTCGAACCGGGAGGAGGTCTTCAGGGCGTTCAGGCAGCACTTTGCCACGACCGGTGGCACGCCTCCCAGTCACGCGGAGCTGGCGGAGAAGCTGGGTATGACGGAGGCCAGCATCAAGAGCCAACTGCACCGGGCCCGAAAGCGCTATCGGGAGTTTATCCGAGCCGAGATCAGGGCTTACACCGAAAACGAGTCTGCTATCGAGGAAGAGTTGCTGGAGCTGTTCTCGGCTTTTTCCTGAAGCGCCAGAGGGTCGCCGAGGTTTTGGCTTGCCGCAAGCGATATCAGTCCAGGATGCCGTGGGCGATCAGCTTGACCTCTTGCTCGAAGGTCAACAGCTCTCGCAGGCCGACTCGCATCGACTTGAGCTTGTCGCTGAGTTGAGTCTGGCTCTTGCGTAGGTTTGCCACGGTTTTTCTGAGTGCGTCCGTGTCTCCCGAGCCGGCACTGAGCTTACCCAGCTGGGACCGCAGCCTGGCCAACTGCCGCTGTCCGGCTGCCTGGTGGCGAGCGATCTTCTCGATCAGCGGCTCCAGCACGGCCACTTCTTCGGCGGGTAGAGCAAGGGACTTCATTGCGGTGGCAACCTGGTTCGCCAGGCGGCCCTCTGGTGATTGAGCTTGCCGCTCCTCGGCCCGCCGCTTGCTGCGCTCACGCCCCTTGTCCTGTCGCTCGCGGGACTTGCGGACGTAATCGTCGGTCTGCTGAGTCAGTGCCTCGAACGTGCGCCTCTGCTCCTCGTTGAGCATCGAGGAGATCGCGAGGCGAGCCGTTTTCTTGCCGCTGTCGAGAATCTTCCGGTACCGCTCGATGTAGTCCTTGCCGTTACGGTAGCCCCTTCGTCCGCCACCGCTCGAGCCGCCATTGCTGCGGGCGTCCTTGTTCAGCTTGTTGTACTTCTCGATTGCGGCCGTGTTCGTCTCGTCGATCACCGAGCGCAGCGTCTTCTCCTGCTCGGCGGTCAAGGACAGGGATCGCAGGAACTTAGCTGGATCAAGGCCCATGTATCTGGCCATCCAGTACTTGCGGTACTCGGCCCGCCGCTTGCGGCTCTCCTCGGCCCGCTTCTCGTGGGCCGCCTGCCTTGCTTGCTGGTCTGGCGTCAGCAACTCCTTGAACTTCTGGTGCTCGACCTGCTGGAGCGCCTGGCCGTCCGTGCGTGTCTTCTCGTACAGCTCGATCAATTGCTCTATCTGGGCTTCGGAGAGCCCGAGCCGCCGCTGCAGGGTGCGGATGCGTCGTTCGTGACGCTGGCGGCGCTGCTCTTGCTCACGGGCCGAATCCCGCTTT
>CAZANL010000200.1:0-7840 GCA_964486115.1 uncultured Planctomycetota bacterium | reverse complement strand
GCGGGTGCCCATGACGCACCGCTTTTGGTCGCTAAAGTGCGGGGAGCGAGTCCGACTGCCTGCCACGAAACCTTGGCTGGGCGGTTGACGTCGCCAGGCGAGCTGTCAAGTGGCTATAATGATCTGCATGTGGCCATTCTCCTCCACACCCAAGCCATCGAAGTTCGCCAGGTTGTTGATGGGTCGGTTGAGAACGTCCGGCGTCACCGATCCCGTCTCCTACGATGCGAGTGAGTTTACCGTCAGCTTTCGTGAAACGACGGCATATCTGGGCCATGTCTTCGATGAGTACCTTCATCTGGGCAGACGCGGCCGGGCCGCTCTGATCGACCGGTACGTTTCAGGCTTACTGAGCGAGCATTCGATTCCCGCCCGCCTGCAGGACGCTTCCTCCAGCCTGCTACCCAGAGTGCGCAACCGGTTCTTTCACGAGGCGCTCAAACTGCGCGCCAAGCTCAAGGGCCACGAAGCACTCGACCTGCCACATCGATTGCTGACCCCCGATTTCTCGGTGGAGGTGATATACGACACCCCCGAGTTCATCTCATCTGTCGATCACAAGCTGCTCGAGCAATGGGATCTCGAACTGGACGAGGCCTTGGCCCTGGCCAAAGAGAACATGTGGATGATCTGCAACAACAAATTCGAGTGCGTCACCGATGGCTTGCACTTATCCAACGCTCAGGACTCCCACGACGCCAGCCGGCTGTTCATGTATGACCTCGTCTGGCAGCTGAAGGTCCGAGGGCAGCACGTCGTACTTGCTCCCAACCGTGACTGCCTGATCGTCACCGGTGCGGAGGAGGGAGAGTCTCTCGTGCAGGCTGCAGAGTTGTGCACGCGGATCTTGCAGGAAGCTCCCAGGCCGATGGACGGACGGGCGCTGGTGCTCGACGACAGGACCTGGCGACCGTTCATGCCGCCCCAGTCACACAAAGCCTATCCGCACTTCCGCAAGCTCCACCTGATCTCCGTTGCGCGCGACTACAACGAGCAGAAGGAGCTCTACGACGCCTTACACGAACAGAACGGAATCGACGAGTTCGTGGCCAGCTACTCGGTGGCCCAGGTCGAGAACACCGGCGAGTTGTTCAGCTACGCAGTGTGGGTCGACGAGGTCCAGTGTCAGCTCCCGGTCGCGGACAAGCTGGTCCTGATGCGCGAGAAGAACGGGCAGCCCACGTCCATTGGCGCCATTCACTGGAACCGCGCAACCGCCGTGATGGGCGACCGGTTGCAGCCGATACCGGACAGCTATCCGATGCGCTACCGCATCGGGCAGGGACCCAGCGATTCGGAGTTAGCCGAGCTGGAACCCGACAGCACCTGGTCTTAGCAGCGTCCCTTGGGTGCCTGAGACCGTTCTACTTGAACTGCCTGCGGAAGTGCGCCATGGTGCGAGCCAAGATGATCGGGACCATCGCGACGCTCGTCACGTGCCCGGTCGGCAGCCTGAGCATCTTCGGCTTGCCATAGGCCTTCCAGAGCGAGTGCGCCAGAGGATAGGGCACGACGGGGTCCAGCAACCCGTTGACCATCAGCAGCCCCCTCTTGCGCTTGGGATCGGCGTACGTGATGGGGTCATACGGCTTGATCAACGCCTCCACCTGCGCTGGCTCGACCTTGCGCTTGCCGATGGCCTCGTTGACCTGTGGGATGTTGAGGCGCGCGCCAAGACTGACCAGAGGTCCGAGCCCGCCGCCGGCCAAGATCATCGCGGCAGCCTTGAATTCAGGTGCGACTCCGTAGGTCAAGCCGGTGATGAAACCACCCAGACTGATGCCCATCAACCCGATGCGGTTGCCAGGCACGTTCTTCTCGCGCATCAACCAGAGTCTCGCGCGCCTTGCGTCAGAGACGGCTTGCCGGGCCCATTGCTGGACGTGCGCAGCGTTGTTCTCGAATATTGCGCTGCCCGAGCCGCGACCCGACGGCGCCCGCTCGAACTGATACCCCATCGCGATGAACAGCACCTTGAATCCACCCGCCGCGAGCACCGAGCCGATCCATTGGATCTTCTGCGTGTCTCCATCCTTGAACCATGGCAAGAAGACGATCGCCCGGTCAGTCGGGCGTCGCGGCTCGAAGTAGATTCCGTGGACCGTGTTGTTTCGCCTGACCCGGGTCTTGATCGCAGAAGGGAAGCGAACCTTCCATGACTGAACACCAAGCAGTCCGGCCCCCTCCGCCGTGAACAGTTCGACCTGGCTGTTGAATGCCGCAGCTGGCTCGTGGAACAGTGATCGCTGCCCATGGGCCGGCAGTGAAAGGCACTGAGCCAGCAGGATCAGTATCAAACAGGCGAATCTCGACATGATGCGGTTGCCTTACTTGCGGTTCAAATACGGATGTCCACGCAAGATACGCAATTCGTCCAGGGATGTTTGGATGACCCCCCGAATCCGCTCGGTTTCCGCGTTGATGAAGGTGAAGTCACTCGAGCGACTGGCCTCCACCTGCCCATAGTCGATCGGGTCGTGAAACCGGATGTGAAACCGCGCAGGCAGCGGTATCACACCGAGCGCGCCCAACCATGGAAACGTCGGAGTGAACGGCACGAAGGGCAACCCGAACAGGCGACCCGTCGACCCTCCCAGACGGTAGAACATGGGGTAGGTCTCCTCCGCGCCCACCACCGAGACCGGAACGACCTTGGCACCGGTCTGGATCGCGACCTTGAGAAACCCTCCGCGACCGAAACGTTTCACGCGATACCGATCGCGGAAGAGCTTGGCCGCCCCCTTCATCCCTTCCGGGAAGACCGCGACCAGCTGGTCTTGTTCGAGGAGCAGGCGCGTGTTCTCGGGCATGGCCTGAACATGACCACAGCGGGCCAGCAGCGGAGCCACGAACGGCACGTTGGCGAACCAGGAGAGAAAGACGGCGCGCATCGGACGCGGTCTGGAGTGCTCCAGGTCGATTGCGGTGGCCACCATCGCTCCGTCCCAGAAGATGATACCCGCATGGTTGGCCACCAGCAGCGTCGGACCGTCGGCCGGCACTTTTTCCACCCCCTCCGCCCGAACCCTGAAATAGTGACGGTAGATCAGGTGAAACAGCGGCATCAGCGCCCTCTGGTACTGCGGGTCCAGGCCGAACTCATCTGTCTCGTAGTTGCCGTTGAGCCGCTGTCTGCACAGCTCCAGCAGGCCATTGCCGGCTTCGACCAGATCCTCCAACGGACGTGACGCGCCGCGGCACAAACCGTTACGGAGGCGTGCCAGGAGCCGCTGAACTTCAGCGGTCGAGCCTCCGTTGTTCTGCAGCCGCACGAACGCCTCGCGCAAGCGCCGCAACTCCGCAAGCTGCTTACGTAGAAGCTCTCCGGTCAATCGTCCGCTCTCATACAGATCATCTTAGGCGAACTGAAGAGCATGATCCAGACCTGTTGTGGTATCCTTGCCCAGCAGACTACTGGAGAACTCATGTCAGGCGAGTTGTCGGTCAAATTCAATGAGGACCTGGAGTCGACCGCCTTGGTGATAGAGCTCGGAGGGGAGTTGAATTGCCTGAATTTCGGCGAACTCTACCCTGAAATCGAGCGTCGGGCCGAGAGCCGATTCCACCTGATCTTCGACCTCCGCACGCTACATTACATGGACAGTGGCGGCCTGGGCATGCTGCTTCGAGTGTACAAGGCGATCAGCACCCCCCGTGCCGGAAAGTTGCTGATCGTGGGCGCAAACTCGATGATCCGACAGATGTTGCGATTCACCCAGCTGGAACGCAAGATGCCGAACTTCGCCACCCTCGACTTGGCGCTGGCCAACCTATCCACCTAGCGCTGTCAGCAAAGCGCTCGAACGATCCGAGCCGCCACCGAGACGCTGCTCGACCGGGCGATCGCAGGAGTGCTGTTCATCGTCGAGTTGCCCTGAATCAAGCTCTCCCGGACAGTTCTGGCGAATGGGGAATCGGCCAGTAAGCCTTCGAGACGACTACCCCGGCGGAGCCGGGCGAGCAACCACCAGCCGGTAACTGCGCCGCCCCATCCCTCCCAGCCGGACCTGCTCGATGACCGCCAGACCGCCACTGTCCATCGCCTCCATGAACGCGGATTCGTAGGTCACACGGCCGAAGTCGATAGTCGTCATCCATCGCAGCAACGGCTTGACCAACTCGAGCAGCGGTGCACGCCGCTCTTCGAAGGTCTGAGTGAAGTACATTCGCTGGTGCGGTCCCTCCAGTAGCGCGATGCACTGGCGGCACGCTGCCACAGGCTCCGGGATCAGCATGAAACTGCCGCTGAAGTACACGGCATCGAAGACACCTTCCGAGAAATCCAATACCGAAGCCTGACGAAGTTCGACTCGATCTCCCAGATCAGCCCACTCCAACGCCCGTCGGGCGCGAATCAGGTAGGCCTTGTCGATGTCGATCCCGACGATCCGAAGCTGCTTCTCTCGAACCAGTCCGGCGTTGGCAACGAGCGCGGCTCCCGTTCCCACGCCGACATCCAGCAGCCGAACTCCAACCGGCAAACGGGTCAATACCTGACGGTACCAGCCAGCGGTCAACCGCGAGACCATCCGATCATAGATCCAGCCGCGCATGGGTTAGCCAGGCCACTCGCAGGCCGCAGCACCTCGGACCTCATGCGTCGGGCAAGGTAGAGCACCAAGCTGGGGCAGCCCGTTGCTCATCAGACAATCGCGTCCAGCGCACAACGCCGCCGAGCACTCGTCGAGGCGAGGCACCCGCGAAGATGACGCGTCTGATTCAATACCAATCAAATAGAAGCACTCCAATGATGGCCTTGACCCCCGAGGCTAGCAGCCAGACCAGGCGGTACGCAACCGCTTACTACCAGAGGATTCCCAGCGACGAGGCATCAGACCTGGGGAACCCGAGCTGGGCCAGGCTGCATAATGCCACCTGGCGCTCTGCGCCTGCGCACGGGGTATGCAGGTCGAGTCGAGGTGCTGTACGGGCCATCAGACGACAAATCTCCGCGAAAACAGCCACAAACCCGGGCGAGAAACCTGATGCCAGTTTATCCACGGGCTGCTGGCAAGTGAGTTTGTGATTGTGTATCTTGGCACAGTTTTGCGGCTCACCACGCGTTGAGGGCATTGCAGTGAAGACACGGACAACTCACGCGGCCAGGTGGCATCCAGCGCTGACGCTGACGGTGCTCACTTTCCTGTTCGTTGCGTGCCGGACCCCCCAGGCCACCCCGGTCAATTTGACCATCCTCTATACCAATGACATTCACGGCTACGCCCTGCCCGAGCCGGCCCCCTGGGTCAAGAGCCAGCCTCAGCCCTTCGTGGGCGGCCTGGCCGCCCTCGAACAGGCAGTCACCGAAGAGCGCAGCAAGGCAGCACACCACCTGCTGCTCGACGCCGGCGACGTCCTGACCGGGCAGCCAGCCTCCCGTTTCACCCTACGTGACGTCAAGGGAGGGTACCTGATTGCGGGAATGAACCTCCTGGGCTACGACGCCGCCTGCCTGGGAAATCACGAGTTTGATGGAGGCTTGTCCAACCTCAACGCGATTGTCGAGCGATCGGAATTTCCGTGGCTGGCCGCCAACCTGCAGGACAGGCGCGAGCGACCAGCCCAGCTCGGGCGGTACAGCATCTTCGAGCGGGGCGGAATACGCATCGGGGTCATCGGCTTGACCACGCCAGAGCTGGGCCAGTTGATCGACCCACGAATGCTCCGACGAATCGAGGTGACAGACCCGGCGACGTTGCAGCCACTGATCGACGAGGTGCGAAAGAAAGCCGACCTGATCGCGCTGTTGACCCACATCGGCGTTGCCGGAGACAAGCGACTGGCTCGCAAGCTCCAGGGTATTGACCTGATAATCGGCGGCCACACCCATACCCGGCTGTCCCCACCGATCGTCGAGAACGGCGTGATCATCTGCCAGACAGGGTGTTACCTGCGCAATCTGGGGGTGCTCGAACTGACAATCGCAGCAAACAAGATCACGGCTCACAACGGGCGGCTGAGGACCCTCTGGCACACTGACCAGACCCATGCCAGCCCGAAGATGACACAGCTGCTGTCAGACGTACGCAAGAAGGTACAAGCTCTGATGGCCGACACGCTCGGCGAGATCAAGACCGCCTGGACCCGCAGCAGAAGCAGTGAATGCAACTCGGGTACCTTTATCGCCGAATGTATGCGCCAGGCGGTCGGGGCACAGATCGGCTTTATCAACTCGGGTGGTATCCGCAGCGATGTGGCCAGCGGCCCGATCACCCGGGCACAGCTGATCACGGTGCTGCCATTTTCGAACAAGATGGTCATCTTCAAACTCAGCGGGGACCAGCTGCAGGCAGTCTGTCGCCACAACGCCCAGGCACAGGTCGTCAAGGATCACGGCATCCTCCAGATCTCCGGATTGAGCTACCGATTCCGCCGCCAGGGAGAGGCCGAGGTGGAGCTGATCGGCGTCTCGGTTGGTGGCCAGCGGCTCGACCCCAAGGCGACCTACACCATCGCGACCAACGACTACATCGCATTCAGTCAACCGATGAAATACCTCGGCCTCGTGCCGACTCATCGCGAGCTGCGCAATCAGGTCGTGTCAGAAGCTGTGGCCCAGCAGATCAAGGCCCACCGGTTGATCGACGCGAAGATTCAGAAACTGATGCAAGAGGTGGCCCACAATTAGTGCAGTGATCGTACTCTACCAATTCGACAGCTGTCCGTTCTGTCAGCGGGTCCAGTCGGCCCTCGAACAGCTGGACATCTCCTACCGGGTCGAGGACATCGACCCCTGGGATCGCGCTCGGGTGATAGAACTGTCGGGCCAATCACAGGTTCCGATGATCGTCGATGAATCTCGAGATGGTGAGGTGGTCTTCGACTCGGCGACCATTCTGTCCTACCTCCAGGAGCACCATACCGATGCGACCTGAGCCAATCGGGCTGCTGCTGCTGCTGCTCGTCTGGCACCCCACTCTTGCGGGATGCGACATTGACGTCACCGTCCCTCCCGGCCTACCGCCAGAGTGGGTCCGCCTGCTTCCAAATCCGGTATTGACCGATCTAGGCCAAGTCCCACGCCGCCGTCAATCCGGCACGGAACGTGGGTCGGTGACCCCTGTCACATCCAAGCGGCGTACAGCCTACCTCGGCAGTATCGATTCCTCTTTCGGCTTCTCGGGCGTTCTGACAATCGACATGCCACTGCACTTCCGCTGGACGATCTCGAAGATCGAGCGGCCAGCCAAGTTCCGCGAGTTGACCGGGCCCGGCGCAAGCAGTGAGGGCTGGCGCTACCCTCCGCCGTTTCCGCTCCACCTGTACTGGCTCTCCATCGCGACGATGCTGCGCCAGGCGATCCATCCAGCCCTGGTCACCCGCGTGGCCACAATCGAGCATCTGGTGTTGCTTGGTGAACCAGCCTATCTCGCTGCAGTGAACTCCCGAACCGAAAGCGCCTTGCGAGAAATCTCCAAGGCGGTCGTGAAACACGTCGGACCCCTTCCACAGAAGATTCCTCGCTCGCAGGGGGGACTGAATCCATATCAGAAGCTGATCCACAAACTGACGTTGACCGAGCTGGCGACAGGATACCCCTACAGCCCCGATCGCCGCTTCGCCAGAAGGGTACTGAGCCTGGACCGTGAAGGTCTGACGCCGGTCATTGCCCTCACCGCGCATAAGCATGCCTTCGTTCGACGCAACGCCGTGGCGTTGCTGGGAAAGTACGACAGTCAACTGGCATCGGCCAAGCTCCGCGAATTGCTCGACAGCACAGACCGAGTGGTGCGCAACCGTGCGATTCAGGCAGTCGTCGACCGTCAGGACAAGGTCGCTATTCCCTGGCTGATCCGTTCTCTGCGATCCCGGGACCGCGGCCTTCAGGTGCTCGCGGCGA
>CAZANL010000199.1:0-7853 GCA_964486115.1 uncultured Planctomycetota bacterium | reverse complement strand
CACAGGCCAAGCTGCTGCGCACCCTGGAGGCGCGCGAGGTCTATCCGGTTGGCGCGGACCTGCCGGAGAAGATCGACGTGCGGCTGGTGGTCGCGACCAATCAGGATCTGGAGCAGCTGGTCGCCAATGGCCGGTTCCGCCAGGATCTGTTCTTCCGCCTCAACGTCTTCCGCATCAGGCTACCCGCGCTGCGCGATCGACGCGAGGACATCCCGCTGCTGGTCCAGCACTTCTGGGCCCTGCACGGGCGCAAGCTGGGGCGGCCCACCGGAGCGATCTCCAACGAGGCGATGCGCACCCTCAACGGCTATCACTGGCCGGGCAACGTGCGCGAACTCTCCAATGTGATCGAACGCGCGGCGATCCTGAGCGGTAGCGGCCAGCTCGAGCGTGGGCACCTGCCTCCCGACATGGTCAGCGCGGACGAGCAGCCGATCCCACTCAAGCAGGCGGTTGAGCAGTTCGAGCAGCGCCACATCGCCTGGGTTCTCAGCCTGGCCGAGGGCTCCAAGCAGGATGCCGCCCGGCTGCTGGGCGTCGATGTGGCCACGCTGTATCGCCGTCTGGCTCGCAACGGCTCGTAGGGGCTTCCCTCCTGGGGAGGAACCGCGAATTGCGCGAATTGCGCGAATTGCGCGAATTGCCGCTGCGCAGCTTTGGGTTGCGACGCACCACGGTGAGCCCCCGCTGCGGGCCCGCAGGGCGGGGGCTTGCCCCCCGCCGCGGACTTCGCAGGATTGCGAAAGACCCAGCTGTAGGGCGGGAGCTTGCGCCCCGCCACGGACTTCGCAGGATTGCGAAAAGACCCAGCCCTAGGGCGAGGGCTTGCCCCACCGAGAGTTCGCGGGAATGCGAAAACCGCCCGCCACGCGTCGCAATCCCGCAAGTCCTGATGGGAGCGGGGGTCAACGCACCCGACGGCGAATGCACTGCTTCGGTCGGTTCGCAGAATTGCGAAACCGCCCCCGCTGAGTGCGCTTCTGAGGGCTCTGCGGACGGGCATGGGTTTTGCTCAGTGCGTACCACACACGACATCCGCTCTACACCAGGGACGGGAGACCCATGATGCACAGTGACACCCCTGCTGCTCTTGAGACGCCTCTGTTGCGGTACGCCTGCTTCGGGCTGCTGCTCGCCGGTCTGACGATCTGCGGCTGGTGGCTCGTCGGCCTCGCGCCTTCCGGTGCGCTGACTGACGTCGCCCATGCGGACGGCGACAAAGTGCCGCCCGCACCCAAGCGCAGCGATGTGCTCATGGGCCGCGGCAAGCAGTTGTTCGCCCGCAACTGCGCCACCTGTCATGGTGATGCGGGCAAGGGCGACGGCCAGGCTGCCTACCTGCTCTGGCCCCGGCCGCGAGACTTCAGCGAGGCCAAGTTCCGTCTCGTCTCGACCGATAACGGCATTCCGACCGACGCGGATCTGTACCGTACGATCACCCGGGGAATGGCGGGCTCGGCGATGCCCTCCTGGGCCCATCTCACCGCGGACGACCGCTGGGCGCTGGTTTACCAGGTCCGCGATCTGATCGTGGAGGGCAAGGTCGCGGCGCTGCTCGAGCGGGGGCTCCCGGCCGCCCGGGCCAAGAAGATCGCGGCCAGACTGGCCAAGCCGGGTCAGGTGGTCGAGATCCCGAAGGAGACACCGAGCTCGCCCGAGCACCTGGCGCGCGGACGGCAGCTGTACGTCGCCAACTGCGCCGAGTGTCACGACCTGGATGGCCGGGGTCGCAAGCGGCTGGATGTGAAGGACGACAAGGGCAATGCGATCTTTGCGCGGGACTACACGCAGGGTGTCTTCAAGGGTAGCGCCAGCGGCAAGGACCTCGCGCGCAGGCTGCTCTGTGGCATTTCCGGAACTCCGATGCCCAGCTTCACGGCCGAGCTGGCCAACCCGTCCGATCTCTGGGCGGTGATCCACTACGTGCAGACGCTCGTGCCGCCCGGCGCGGCGGACCGGGTCGCGCAGCGTCAGCTGACTTTCGTCGTCGACAAGACCGACCGGATCGACACCGACCCCAACGGCGCCTCCTGGGAGAAGGTCAAGCCCAAGTACGTCGCACTGATGCCGCTCTGGTGGCGGAATGATCGTCCCGAGGGCGTGATGGTGCGGATGGTGCACGACGGCAAACGGCTGGCGATGCACATGCGCTGGGAGGATGCGACCAAGGATAGCTCCATTTCGGGCCAGAGGCGCTGGGGCGATGCCGCCGCAGCACAGTTCTCCTGCGCGAAGACCCCGCCGCTGTTCACGATGGGCTCCAAGGCGAACCCGGTGACGATCTGGCACTGGAAGGCCGCCTGGATGGAGGACGCCAAGAAGTACGGCGACGTCGAGGACAACTTCCCGCGGATCTTCGTCGACTATTACGACTCGCTCAAGAAGCCGCATCCCGGTCGTGCGGCCAAGAAGGGGGAGAACAAGATCACCCAGCATCGGCCGCTGTTCATGAGCGGCTGGGGCGCGGGCAACGTGCTCTCCAATCCGCTGCGCAAGCTGAGCTGCGAGCAGCTCCAGGCGGTGGGGTTCGGCACGCTGACCTCGATGCCGGCCAAGTCGCAGCAGGTCACCGCTTACGCCAAGCACGAGGGCGGGTACTGGCACGTGGTGATGATCCGCTCGCTGAAGGGGACCGATCAATGCGCCTCGTTCGTCCCGGGCTCGAGCAAATCGCCGAGAATGGACACCAGGGTGTCCTTTGCGGTCTGGGACGGCTCTGCAGGCGATCGCAACGGACAAAAACAGGTCAGCATGTGGCACAAACTCGAGTTGAAGTAGCCCAGGAGGCAACGATGGACCTCACGCGTCGCGACTTTCTCAAGTCCATGCTGGCCGCCGGAGCGGGTGCATACACCCTCGATCTGTGGGCCTTCGATCCGGTCAGCGTCGATAATCCGCTGTCCGCTTATCCCAATCGAAAGTGGGAGGCGATCTACCGCGATCAGTACAAGTACGACTCGACCTTCTCATGGGTCTGCTCGCCCAACGACACGCACTCCTGCCGCTGTCTGGGGTACGTGCGCAACGGTGTCGTTACCCGGATGGGCAGCGAGTACAACTACGAAGACTACGCCGACATCTACGGCAACCACGCCACGCCCAACTGGAACCCGCGGCAGTGCGCCAAGGGCTATACCTTCCACCGGATGGCCTACGGCCCCTACCGGCTGAAGCACCCGATGGTGCGCGCCGGCTGGAAGAAGTGGGCCGATGACGGGTTCCCCTACCTGACCGAGGAGAACCGAACCAAGTACAAGTTCGACTCTCGCGGTTCGGACCACTTCGTCAAGCTGCCCTGGGACAAGATCTTCGAGTACATCGCCAAGGGCTACAAGGCGATCGCGACGCACTACAGTGGCAAAGAGGGAGCCAAGAAGCTGCTCTCCGAAGGCTACCCCAAGGAGATGGTCGAGCACATGGGTGAGGCCGGCACGCGGACGCTCAAGTTCCGCGGCGGCATGGGCCTGCTCGGCGTGATCGGCAAGTACGGGATCTACCGGCTGAACAACTCGATGGCGCTGCTCGACGCCAAGGTCCGCGGCGTGGGTCCGGACAAGGCGCGCGGCGGGCGCAACTTCTCCAACTACACCTGGCACGGCGACCAGGCCCCGGGCCATCCCTGGGTCCACGGCCTGCAGACCTCCGACTGCGACTTCAACGATCTGCGCAACTCCAAGCTGATCATCATGGACGGCAAGAATCTGGTCGAGAACAAGCTGACCGATTCGCACTGGTTCATCGAGTGCATGGAGCGCGGCGCCAAGATCGTCGTGATCGCGCCGGAGTATGGCCCCGCGGCGACCAAGGCGGACTACTGGATCTCGATCCGGCCCCAGACCGACACGGCGCTGTTCCTCGGCGTCACGCGCTACATGATGGAGAAGGGCTGGTACGACAAGACCTTCATCAAGCGCTTCACCGATTTCCCGACGCTGGTCCGCACCGATACGATGCAGCGGGTACGCGCGCACGAGGTCTTCCCCAACTACGCCAGCGACCTCTCGAAGGAAGGACCGAGCTACAAGATCCAGGGCTTCACCGACGAGCAGCATCGCGTGCTCGGCGACTATGTGGTCTACGACGAGAAGACCAAGAAGCTCACGGCGATCACCCGTGACGACGTCGGCAAGCGGATGGAGAAGAAGGGCATCGCCCCCGCGCTGTCGGCCAAGCTGAAGGTCCAGATCGGTCGCAAGGAGGTCGAGCTGATCACGGTCTGGGACATGTACCAGACCCACCTCAAGGACTACGACCTGCAGTCGGTGAGCGAGATCACCTCGGTGCCGATCCCGCAGATCAAGCAGCTGGCTGACGACATCGCGCATATCAAGCCGGCCGCGATCCATCAGGGCGAGGGCATCAATCACTGGTTCCACGCCACCGAGATGAACCGCGTGGTCTACCTGCCGCTGATGCTGACCGGCAACATCGGCAAGAAGGGGGCGGGCGCCCACACCTGGGCCGGCAACTACAAGGCGGCCAACTTCCAGGGCTCCAAGCAGACCGGGCCCGGGTTTTACGGTTGGGTCGCCGAGGATCCCTGGAACCTCAACCTGGACGAGAGCGCGCCGGGCAAGAAGGTCAAGGTGCGTCCCTACTGCAAGGGCGAGGAGCCGGCCTACTGGAACCACGGCGATCGGCCACTGATCGTCGACACGCCCAAGGGCCGCAAGGTCTTCACCGGCGAAACGCACATGCCGACGCCGACCAAGGCGCTGTTCTTCAACAACGTCAACCTGTTCAACAACGCCAAGCATGCCTACGACATGCTCAAGAACGTCAACCCGAAGATCGACATGATCATCACGGCTGACATTCAGGTCACCGCCTCGGTGGAGTATGCCGACTTCGCGCTGGCGGCCAACTGCTGGATCGAGTTCGAGGACCTCGAGATCACCTCCTCCTGCTCGAACCCCTTCCTGCAGATCTGGAAGGGCGGGGTCAAGCCGATCTTCAATACCAAGGACGACCTGGCGATCCTGGCCGGCGTGGGCAAGGCGATGGCCAAGGAGACCGGGGACCGTCGCTTCTACGACATGTTCAAGTTCGAGCACGAGGGCAAGCGGGGGGTTTACATCCAGCGCCTGCTCGACACCTCCACCACGACGGCCGGCTACAAGCTGACCGACATCATGGCCGGCAAGTACGGACCTCCGGGCGGCGCGCTGATGCTGTACAGGACCTATCCGCGGATCCCGTTCTGGGAGCAGGTCCACGAGGACGACCCGTTCCACACCGACACCGGTCGGATGCACTCGTATGCCGACGTGCCCGAGGCGATCGAGTACGGCGAGAACTTCATCGTGCACCGCGAGGGGCCCGAGGCGACGCCGTACCTGCCGAACGTGATCGTCAGCACCAACCCCTGGATCCGGCCGGAGGACTATGGCATTCCGCCAGAGGCCGAGCACTGGGACCAGCGCACGGTGCGCAACATCAAGATGTCCTGGAAGGACGCCAAGCAGACGCGCAACTTCCTCTGGGAGAAGGGCTACGACAAGTACCTGTTCACGCCCAAGACGCGCCACCGCGTGCACTCGCTGTGGAGTAACGTCGACTGGCACATGATGCACGACAGCAACTTTGGCGATCCCTACCGCATCGACAAGCGCACACCGGGCATCGGCGAGCACCAGATGCACATCAACCCGGAGGCGGCGATTGCGCTGGGCATCGAGGACGGCGACTACGTCTGGGTCGACGCCAACCCGGCCGATCGGCCGTATCGTGGCTGGAAACCGGAGGATCCGTTCTACAAGGTGGCGCGCTGCATGGTGCGGGTGATCTACAACGCGGGCTATCCCTACGGGATCGTGATGATGAAGCACGCGCCCTACATCTCCACCGAGAAGAGCGTCAAGGCGCACGAGGAGCGCGCCGATGGGCTGGCGCTGACCGACAACGGCTACCAGGCCAACTTCCGCTACGGCTCGCATCAGAGCTGCACGCGCAACTGGCACATGCCGATGCATCAGACCGACAGCCTGTTCCACAAGGCCAAGGTCTACATGAAGTTCATCTTCGGCGGCGAGGCGGACAACCACGCCATCAACACCGTGCCCAAGGAGACGCTGGTCAAGGTGACCAAGGCCGAGAACGGCGGTCTCGACGGCAAGGGCGTCTGGGCGGTCGCGCTGACCGGCAAGACGCCGCGTCACGAGGACAAGGCAATGCTGGCCTACATGGCCGGCGAGTTCATCAAGGTCAAGAAGGGCTAGGCGGCGATGGCCAACAAGATACCCGAACACGACGATCCGATGGCCCTCAAGGGCATGATGTTCCCTGCCGAGGACGAGGCGCCAATGCGCGACATGGCGTGCTGTTTCATCGAGGAGTTCCTGCGCATGGGACATACGACCGAAGCGGTGGAGAAGCTGTTCTGTGACCCGTTCTATGCGGGGCCACACGCGGCCTACAAGACGCTGGGGGCCGAGGCGATCCAGCAGCTGATCAGTGAATACGGCGCCATCTGGGGTCGCAACAGGTCACAAGGGAGCTAACGATGTCGAAAGTCTATAACTGGCACCTGGGGCGGCAGATGGACTATCCTTACGAGGAGAGCCATCCGCAGCGGCAGTTTGCTTTCGTCTTCAACACCAACCGCTGCCTGGCCTGCCACACCTGCACCATGGCCTGCAAGTCGACCTGGACCTTCTCCAAGGGCCAGGAGGTGATGTGGTGGAACAACGTCGAGACCAAGCCCTACGGCGGCTATCCGCGGCACTGGGACGCCAAGATACTCGAGATGCTGTCCAAGGCCGACGCCAAGGGCAGCCGCAGCTGGGGCGGCGACGCGGACAAGAAGAAGCCCTACGGCACCTTCGATGGCAAGACAATCTTCGAGGCGGCCGATGCGGTGCCGGGTCGGAAGGGTCCAGAGCAGCAGCGTGTGCTGGGCTACCTGCCGAGTGACGAGGAGTGGGCGGTGCCCAACCTCTACGAAGACGTTCCGAAGGGTCCCAAGGGGCATCCGAACAAGATCGTCATGGAAAACCAGTCGCTGCCGACGCACAAGACCTGGTTCTTCTACCTGGCGCGGATCTGTAATCACTGCACCTATCCCGGCTGCCTGGCGGCCTGTCCGCGCAAGGCGATCTACAAGCGCCCCGAGGACGGCATCGTGCTGATCGATCAGTCGCGCTGCCGGGGATACCGCAAGTGTGTCGAGGCCTGCCCGTACAAGAAGGCGATGTATCGGCCGAGCACGCGCGTCAGCGAGAAGTGCATTGCTTGCTACCCGCGTGTCGAGGGCAAGGACCCCGAGACCAAGGGGCTGCCGATGGAGACCCGCTGCATGGCGGCCTGCATCGGTCAGATTCGCCTGCAGGGGCTGGTCAAGGTGGACAAGAACGGCGAGTGGACCGAGGATCGTTACAACCCGCTGTACTACATGATCAAGGTGGCCAAGGTCGCGCTGCCGATCTACCCCCAGTTCGGCACTGAGCCCAACGGCTACTACATCCCGCCGCGCTGGGTCCCGCGGCCCTATCTGCGGCAGATGTTCGGGCCCGGGGTGGACGCGGCGATCGACGCCTACATGGCGCCCGATCGCGAGCTGCTGGCGGTGATGCAGCTGTTCCGCCGCTCGAACAAGATCATCTTCAAGTACAAGCTCGAGAAGGGCAAGAAGACGTTCGAGACGCAGATCCACGGCAAGCCTTTCGTGCAGTACGATGATACGATCATCGCCTACGGCAAGGACGGCAAGGAGATGTTCCGGACCAAGATCGACGAACCACTGCATGTCCGTCCGGCCAAGCACGCCAACTCGATCTAGCGATTAGCGATTTAGCGGAGTCATCATGAGCGAGCAAGCAGCAGTACTGGATGGTCGGGCGCTGGCCCTGGCGGTG
>CAZANL010000198.1:0-7920 GCA_964486115.1 uncultured Planctomycetota bacterium | reverse complement strand
TGGTTCTGCGAGTGGGTCGATTCTCCGCGCAGCGAGTGCGGATGTGATGGCGCACCGTCTGTCAGGCGCGGGTCCGACCAAGAGCAGGTGGCGTTGCGCTGATGTCTCTGGTGGCCTTGACCGACGTCAGCTTCGGCTTCAGCGGGCCGCTCCTGCTGGACTGTGTGGCCTTGCGTCTCGAGCTCGGGGAGCGGGTGTGCGTTTACGGGCGCAATGGTGAGGGCAAGTCGACTCTGCTCCAGCTGGTTGCCGGGCTGATTGAGCCGGACGAGGGGGAGCGCACTGTTCAGCGCGGCCTTCGCTGTGCTCTCCTGCCGCAGGACGTTCCGCCCGGGCTGTGCGGCAGCATCGCTGATGTGGTCTCCACGGGGCTCGAGCCCGGGGTCGAGCCCTGGGAGGCCGACCAGGCGGTCGACGTCGCGATGGGCAAGGTAGGGCTGGACGGTGCCGCTCCGTTCGAGTCCCTTTCCGGGGGAATGAAGCGCCGTGCACTTCTCGCGCGGGCTCTGGTCGGCAATCCCGATCTTCTCTTGCTCGACGAGCCGACCAACCACCTGGACGTGGACGCGATCGACTGGATGGAGCGCTTCCTCGGCCGCTTCGGCGGTGCGCTGATGTTCGTCACGCATGATCGGGTCTTTTTGCGCGCGCTGGCCACCCGAATCGTCGAGATCGACCGTGGACGACTGACCGACTGGCCCGGCGACTTCGATTGTTACCTGGCTGGCAAGCAAGCTGCACTGCAGGCGGAGGCTGCGCAGCGAGCACAGTTCGACAAGCGGCTCGCCGCCGAGGAACGCTGGATTCGCCAGGGGATCAAGGCCCGTAGGACCCGCAACGAAGGGCGCGTGCGTCGCCTCGAACAGATGCGTCGGGAGCGCAGTCAACGACGCAGCCGTTCAGGCGACGTGCGGCTGACCCTGCAGCAAACCCAGAAGACGGGACGGATGGTGATCAAGGCGGAGCAGGTGGCCCACCGCTTCGATGGCCCGCCAGTCATCGCAGATCTCTCGACGACGATCATGCGCGGCGACCGAGTCGGCATCATCGGCGCCAACGGCTCGGGCAAGACCACTCTGCTACGAATATTCTGCGGAGACCTGACGCCGACCGAGGGAGTGGTGACCCATGGAACCCATCTGCAGATCGCTTATTTCGACCAGCTTCGAGAGACCTTGGATCCCGAGTTGTCGGTGATCGACAACGTCGGCGAGGGGCGTGAGACGGTGACCGTCAATGGGCGTTCGCGCCCTGTCATTGGCTACGTCCAGGACTTTCTGTTCAGTCCGGATCGTGCTCGCGGAGCTGTCCGGTTCCTCTCGGGTGGAGAGCGTAACCGGGTTCTATTGGCCAAGCTGTTCACGAGACCGTCCAACCTGCTGGTGCTGGATGAGCCGACCAACGACCTCGACGCGGCGACGCTCGAGCTGCTCGAGGAATTGCTCATCGAGTACGACGGCACGCTGCTGCTGGTCAGCCACGATCGGGCCTTCCTCGACAATGTCGTGACCAGCACGCTGGTACTCGAGGAGGGGGGCCGAGTGGGGGAGTTCGTTGGTGGTTACAGCGACTGGGTCCGGCAGCGAGAGTTGTCCAGGCCCGCTCCGCAGCCCAAACCGAAGAAGGCCCCGCCGCCTCCGCCGGCCCGGCGGCCGAAACGGACGTACCGGCAGAACCAGGAGCTGAGCGAGCTACCATCCCGGATCGAGGCACTGGAAAAAGAAAAGGACGAGCTCGGTGCCTGTCTCAGCCAGCCCGACTTCTACCAGCGTGAGGGAGGCGAGATTGCGGAGACGATCAACCGGCTCAAGGCAATCGAGCAGGAACTGGCCGAGGGATACGAGCGCTGGGAGGAGTTGGATGCGCTCGGTTAGCGCCCTGGCCGTGTCGGACGAGCAGAGGAGCTGAGAAACACGCACCCATCGCTTCGCCGTTTAAATAGGCGAAGGGCGACACGAACGTGCGGACCGTGCCCCGTTCAGAGTCACACCACCTCCCGCTGCTCCGCGTCGGCAAGCCGACGCATCGCCGCCTCCCATGGTATTGAGCTGTTGTCAGCGTCTTGTCCGTGATCGGCCTAGCACCTTGTTTGGCTTCGGTGCTCCCCGTACGCCGTTTCCACGACCTGCGGGTCTTCAGCCCATCTCGGTCCCCCTGGCGAGCCAGGGTTATCCGCTCTTCAACTTTACCCTTACCTTCGGAGACCACGGAAGATCGTTGCTCGGGTCGTCTCCGACCCGGGCTACTCTCCGGGTTTCGAGCCCTTTCAGCGCCAATACTGCCGGTCCACTCATCACGGGTTTTGCCTGCCCGCTAGGTTCCGTCCTCAGGTTTTCTCAACCTCTCGACGGGTTACTCCCGGCAGCACCTCGGGGCCTTGTTGCATGCCCCAGGCACTCGTAGGGTTCCCACCTTCAGGGTTTTCCCCTCTTCAAGGAGCGTGCTGTTTATAGCAGTTGCCCTCCTGCCGTTACAGGTGACCGAAGTCACCCATTCTACTTCAGGGCTTTGCTCCCCTCGAAGAGTCCGTTGGGTCGACCCGACTCGAAAGCCGGCACTCCCCTCGCTACCCTCCTGGTTTTCAACATCGCCCCCCCAGGGCTTTTCTGTCCTTGCCGCGGTGACTCGAAAGCCACCTCCCCCCATGGGTTTCTAAGCTCGGCCTATGACCGGTCTCCCGACCCTCCGGGGTGTTGACGACTAGGACCCGGGTGGCCTCTTGCGAGACCACCAACCCTCACGGGGTTCTGCCCGCTTCGAGTTGCAAGCAACTCTCCGCAGCGGTCCGGACTCACTTTCGTGCGCCCTTCAACGCGACGGATTCTACTGATTTCGCAGAGGCCTTGGTCAGCGATTTAAGTATTTTTGAAACTTCCCTATCTCGTGTGTTTTCTTCGGGTTGGAGATGTGCTGGAAATGACTTAGGGAAACTGTTTTCCGCGTGTCGGTGGGTTGCTGTTCGCCTGGTTGTTGGGGTCGTTGTAACTCCTGGTGTAGTAGTCGGATGTGGGTTTCAGGTTTCCGGCGGTGGCCGGCGTTTGAGGCGGCTTCGCTTGGATCCCCGATGAACAGGGGGCTGCCGGCTTCTTGCGTTTCTTGGGTTTCGAGATGAGACGCTGAAACCCCGATGGAAAGCGGGTCCGGAGGGTCGAGTTAGCACGATGGGTGCACTTGGTCGAACTGGAATCCGCTGGGTTCCGCTTGGCGGGCTGGTTGCGAGGCGTCGAGGGTTGACTGGCCGGAGCGTTTCGATGAATCAAGGAGAGCAGAAAGGTATGCCTTTCCCGCCTTCAGCAAGGGTCAGCTTCAGCGCCTTGACGGCCGCGACACCTGACCGTTGGTGAAATCGCGTGTGCCGGCCGGGCGTGATCCCTGCTTCTCGACAAGGTCAACCGTACCATCGGGGGGGGGGGGGGGATTTTTCCCGTCTGCCACATTTGTTCGATACCCCCGGAAACCGGGTTGCCTCGCTGAAGCAACCGCGCTGCCTGAGCTTCTGCTCGATCGACGGCGAGAGGGGAGAGTCGCCTGTGTTTCGGATCGTCGCACGCATCGGCCGCGCCCACGATTGTAGGCAAAACCGTGGCATTGCATCCTTCGTGGGCGAAACCTATATTGACAGGGCGAATGTCTGACCAAATCGACGAGTACTTGGGACGTCTCGTTCGGGATCAGAGGCTGGCGACGTCCCAGCAGCTTGAGCTGTGCACTGCCGAGCAGGCCCGTCGGATAGGAGAGGGTCGGCCCATTCGGCTGGGGGCGCTAATGGTCGAGCTGGGCATGCTCTCGGTCCAGCAGGCCAGCAATCTACTCGTACAGATGAACGAAAGGGAGCTCTTGTGCAGCGCGTGTGGCAAGAGCCACATCGTCATCGGGCCGAGCACTACCCAGCAGCTCGCTTGCCAGGTGTGTGATAACCCGCTGAGCGAGCCGACTGCGTCCCCCCGGGCGGCGGTGGAAGCCGGCCCCGACTTGGGCGCGACGCTGCTCGACATGCAGCATCGGAAAGCCGAGTCGCTGCCGTACGATCAGACCATTGCCGCTCCTCCGCCACCGACCCCGCCAGGCATGGAACCCACCCCACTCCAGTTGTTTAGCGAGGGGAGCACCACCGATCGGATGACAACCCGCGATCCGCTCATCGGACGCCACCTGTCGGGAAAGTATGAGATTCTGGAGCAGATCGGTCGGGGTGGGATGGGCGCCGTCTACCGTGCGCGGCACACCAAGCTGGATCGGATGTGCGCCGTCAAGGTGCTGCCCTTGGAACTCTCCGGCAACCCAGATCTTCTCGAGCGCTTCCGCCGTGAAGCGCGGGCGACTGCCAAGCTGGACCAGAACCAGGTCGTCACGATCTACGACGTCGACACGGATGGCCCCACCGAATATCTGGCGATGGAGTTTCTCGAGGGGGACAGCCTGGAGACGCTGGTGCAGAAGAAAGGCAAGCTGCGGGTCAAGACCTCCCTGCAGATCATCCGCCAGGCGACGATGGGTCTGGCAGCCGCACACGAGCACGGGATCATTCACCGGGACGTCAAACCGGCCAACCTGATGCTGACCAAGGACGGGGTGGTCAAGGTGATGGATTTCGGGCTGGCCCGGCTCGTCGAGATCAGCAGTGGCCTCTCGCAGGCCGGGCAGGTCCTGGGAACCCCTCACTACATGTCCCCCGAGCAGGCCAGGGGGGAGCCACTCGATCTGCGCTCTGACATCTATTCGTTGGGTGCGACACTGTTCTTCTTGCTCACCGGTCAGACGCCACACAAGACGGGCACGCCGACGGCGATCCTGCTCAAGGTGGTGTCAGAAGAGCCGCCCCAGTCCGATCTGGTCGAACCTTCGATTCCCAAGTCCGTCTCGGACCTGGCATTGAGGATGATGGTGCGTGAGCCCCAGGAGCGATTCGGGGACTGCAAGGAGCTGCTTCGGGCAATCGAGCAGCTGCTCCCCCAGTCTTCTGGTGTTGGGCCACCACCGGGTGACAGACCAACACCATTGCCGGCAATCACTCACAAACAGATGCTGATGACCGGAGGCGGGATCGCTGGCGGTGTGCTGATACTGATCATGGCCATCCTGTTGTTCTCCAAGAGTGGGGCCGACCCCGATGGGGATGCCCTCGAGGAGCAGCGTGCGGCTGCCAGCCAGGCCTATCAAAAACTGATAGCAGGCCTGGCGCGGCAAACGGTCGGCCCCGATGAAAAGCGCCGTGCCTGCGAGAGCTATCTAGACAAGCATCCCGAGTCGGCCGAGTCGCGGAAGGTCAAGAACCTGCTCAAGGAGTGGCAGCTGGCCGCCGAACAGGAGCAGTGGTCCAAGAGGCTGGCGGCTCTGAGTATCAAGGCCCGGCGACTGACCGAGCAGGGAAAGAGCGCAGAAGCTCGTCGACTGATTCAGGCCTTCATCGAGCAGCAGCCGCGCGAGCCGTCTGCCACCCAGGCGGCCAGACTGCTGGCATCGCTCGGAGCTCCGGTCCGGGAGGAAAAGGACTCGACGACTTTGTCTCGCCTGAGGCGCACGGTTACCACCTTGTTGGCCGAGGACCGACACGCAGCCGCTGTCCGGCAACTGAGCCTCTACATCGCCCGATCTCCCAAGGATCAAAAGCGGGCCGAAGCACTGCTGGACCGAGTCGAGAAGCAGGCCAGCCAGCGCATCGAGGCCCTTCGCAAGATGTTCGAGAGGCAAATCGGGCTGGACGATCATCGTGGCGCAACACGGAGCTACAACCAGCTGCAGCAGGTTGGCGCCAAGAACCTGCGCCGATACCAGAACTGGTTGCGAGCGAATGGCCCGCAGACCCCTCCTGTGTCTTCGAAGCACACGCAACTAGATAGCTTGATGGACTCGATTCGGAGTAACCGGATACGAGCCGTGCTGCTCTGGATACGAGGCCGCGACAAGCGCCCCAGGCCAGGCTGGCCCCCCTCCGGGCAGCTGGCCCCGCTGGCCAGGAGCATCGCAGAGCGGCTAAGTCTGGCGCTGGTCACGGCCGAGCCCTCGGCGGCACTCGAGCAAGTGAGAGGTCTTGTCACACGGCGAAACCCGATAGGGCTGCTTGTGGGGGCCGTCTGCGAAGCCCGTATGGGAAACTCCGACAAGGGACGTGAGTACGCGCGTCAGGCGTTCCTGGAGGGGATGCCGATCTCGGAACGCGCCCTGGTCGAATTGCGGCTGATCCCACAATTTGGCGACACCGTGCGGATGAAGGACGGTACCGTCTATCGGGGGATATTGAAGTCGAAGGATGGGACCCAGATCACGTTCGTCTACAGCGAAGGCCAGGCACAGCGCTTCAAGTTCCTCAAGCTGGCAGACGTCAGGTCGGTCGAGCGCAATACCCCCGACAGCAAATTGATCGCCAGGATCAATGCGGGCTCCGATATCCTGGCGCAGCTCGGGCTGGCCGGTTGGCTGGCGATCAACAAGAGGCACTCCGAGGCGAAGGCTCTCCGACAAGCGGTGAACCGGCGGCTGGCTACATTGCGCAGCAAACAGGCATGTAAGACCTGCGCCAGCGAGCCATTGCCCACGCCGTGCAGCCGCTGCAAGGGCTCGGGGACGATCAGTCGGCGTCCCTGCCAGAAATGCGGAGGTAAGGGCAAGGTGCCCTGCAAAAAATGTGGGGGCGATGGCAAGCGTCTCTGCAGCACGTGTGGCGGGAAAGGCCGCCTGCCCCCACGACGTCGTCCGCCCCAGAGGGGGGGGGAGTGCCATGACTGCCGTGGTCGCAAGGTCAAACTCTGCAACGATTGTGACCGCGGGAAGAGACCCTGCAATCGTTGCTGGGGCAAGAAGCTCCCAGCCAAGAAGACCTGTCCGGACTGCCAGGGCCATAAACCCAAGACCTGTGCGGACTGCGGCGGCAGCAAGATCATCCTCGACTCATGGACCGTGCTGGCCCTGGCGCAGTTCCACAGCTTCTTGAAAGACAAGAACACCGCGGATCAGCATTGGCAGCGTCTTGCGAATCCCAGGAATTTGCCAAGGGGTTGGCAGCCGTACTTTGCCAACCAGATGCGCGAGATGGGTGCGGGGCGGTACGCCCAGAAGCTAGAGGGAGGCTAACCTCTGTCCTCACCGGAGAATCAGGCCCGGATTCTCTTGCGCACAGTATTCGACCGGGCAGGCCTGCGTATCTCGTTGAACGTGGGGACCGGCCCTGGCCGCGATTGACCTGCCTGGCGCGCGACTCGCTGGGTTGTGAGCCCGGGCCCGTTAGATGGGACCTCTGGTCATCCTCGCCTACCAGCCTGCCCCGTCAATTTATTGGTACACCTCCGGAGCGCCGACCGTTCTTTCAGGATAGTGAAGTCCAGCGGGTCTAGCGTGTCGGTCACCGGCCTAGAACTCGACCAGCAGCTATTGTCAATCGGTCAGCCTGCGAGCAGTGCGGCCAATCACCGTCAATATGTAATCAGGGAGCATCAAGATGAGTAACTCGACCCCCAACAAACTGACACTGAACAAGCAGACTCTCAAGAACCTGACGGGCGGAGATTCCCTGACGGCATTGTTTCCTCCCCGAATGAACGTGTTTCCGGGCAAGCTGGGCCAAGCTGGGGGACAACTGCACGAGACGGCGCAATTAAAAACGCTAGGCCAGCAGAACCTCTCTTTTTTCATCGGTTCGTGCAACGGCTGCAAGAGCGGCGTCAGCTGTGCTGCTGCGTGCACGATCACCGCGTGATCTATGGCCTCGACCTGCCCGGGTAGGAGGTGGCGAGCGCGCGGTCTAGGACGGAGCTGGAAGCGGACGCGATCCCATCCGGTTTGTAGACCCGTTGGGTGACCGTAGCCTTGCGGGACCCCCGCGTGGGAAGAGGGTGGCGCGATTGAGTTCGGGGGGGCATGGCTGTTACCAAATGGGCGATACTGGACTCGAACCAGTGACATCTAGCTTGTAAGAACAGAAAG
>CAZANL010000197.1:0-7950 GCA_964486115.1 uncultured Planctomycetota bacterium | reverse complement strand
GAGTTGTGCGGCGAATTCATCGTGAGACAAGCCCTCGCATTTCATCCGCAGGCTGCTAGCCTTTGCCCCCATGGGGATATTCGAATCGTTGAGCGGGGTCGCGCAGCGGACCGAACGAGAAGTCGTCGAGTCGCTCGAGGTCTATTTCCAGGGCCAGGGGTCACGTCTGAGGCCTGCGCGTGAGGGCGAGCTGGCAGAAAAGATGCTCATCGTCGACTGCTCGGAGCAAGGACACGTGAGCATTCGAGGCTGGGATTTCATCGACGAGCAGGGTGCGCTGACCCGACACCTGTCGGAGTCGCTCGGGGTCCCCGCCTTCCACTTTCACCTCCACGATGGCGACCTGTGGATGTACGAACTGTATGCCAACGGTCAAGAGGTGGATCGGTTCTGCACGCGGCCCGACTACTGGGGTGAGCTTCCACCTCAGCAGAAGAACGGCTGGCGGGGTCGGGCGGCCGTCGTCTGTGAACACTGGCCCGAGGTCCGCGAGGACGGCATCGAGAACTACCTTGCCTGGTGGGATGATCTGAACGCCGGGCACAAGGCCTATCCGGACGACGAGTACGATGTCTCCAGCGAGGGGCGGCAGCTGTGCGACGTCATCAGGAAGCTAGGCCTGGTATTGCCCGAAGGCGAAGATGGCCGCTGCCTGATCGTCGAGCCCATTGGGCGTCAACCGATCACCTCGCGGATGGAGCTGGGTCAGCTGGTCGTTGCCCTGGTGGGGACCGAGGAGCGGGAGGAGCGAGACCAGGTGGTGTCGATCTTGCGCGGCCGGGACGAGCAGGATGCGGCACTTCAGCGACTGCGGGAGTTACTGGCTGCGGGGCATCCAGATGAGAGGCCTGCGCTGGCGCGGGCGATGGCCGATCTGGCGCTGCCCGAGGCGATCGAGGTCCTGCTCCCCTTTCTCGAAGAGGAGAGTTGGCGGATCCGGTCCCATGTGGGGGTGGCGCTGGTGCGACTGGGTGAGCGAGAGCGCGCGATGCCCGTTCTGGAAGCCCTGCTACTGGACAAAGAGGGGCCCAACGCCAAGCAGATCCGTGCGGCACTGGCGATCGGCAACTATGGCGTTTCCAGCCAGCTGCGCGTACTCCAGCAGGCGGCCGAGCTGCACGCGCTGGATCCGACGATTCAGCACGTCCTGGAGATCGCGGTCACCCAGCTCAAGGAAAGATGAGCGGGTGTGGTTGTCGGGTTGCGCTGGGACTTCCGGGCTGCGAGGAGCGTCGTTTTCGGTCTAGCCCGGCGTCAGCTTCTCGAGTGCGCGTTTGACGAAGACCGGCACCATCCGCTTGCGGTACAGCGGGACCAAGTCGGTGTTGTCCAGCGCCTTGGCTTTCTTGAGTGCCATCTGAGCCACCTGCTCGAAGACCGAGGCCTCGGGTGCCTTGCCGGCGAGCAGCTCGCCCGCCGCGACCAGCTCCACTGGCTGGGAGCCCACCCCGCTGATCGCGATCTTCGCCTCGGCGATCGTCCCGTTGTCCCGGCGGATCGCGACGGCCGTGCCGAGGACCGGAAAGTCGAACGCTCCGCGCCGGCGCAGCTTGATGTAGGTCGACTGCCAGTTACTCGCAGGGGGGAGGTGAATCTCGGTCAGCAGTTCGTCTGGCCGCTTGGTCAGGAAGCTGATCCCGTCGTCTTGCCAGAGATGGACCGCGTCGATCAGCCGCTCCCCATCGGGGCCGACCAGCTTGAGCTTGGCACCCAGGGCCAGCATCACCGGGGCCAGGTCGGATGAGGTGACCGCCCAGCAGCGCGGGCTGCCCGGCGCGACCCAGCAGATCTCGCCCTCCTTCTTCATGCAGAAGCTGATCGACTTGCGCCAATGGTAGGTCTGGTCGTAGTAGGTGCAGCGGGTGTCGACGCAGAGGTTGCCGCCGATCGTGCCCATGTTGCGCAGCTGCGGCGTCGAGATCACCTCCGCGGCTTCGACGATGGCTGGGTAGGCCGCGCGGAGTGTCTCGTTGCGGGTGATCTGGGTCAGCGTCACGCCGCCGCCGAGGACCATTCCGCTGGCCGGATCACCGGTCACGTTGTTGATCGCTGCGATGCCCGAGAGCGCGATCAGGGTCTTGGGGGTGAACTGCCGGCGCTTCATCTTGGGATAGACGTCGGTCCCCCCGGCAACCAGCATTCCCGCTGGTCCCTCGCCGGCGAGGATCCTGGCTGCTTCGCTGACATCGGTCGGTGCCTTGTAGCTGAAGGGTGGAAGGCGCAGCATCAGACGATCTCCTCGACGACGGGTCGCTCGACCTTGGTCGGTTCACTCCACTCGACGTCGGGCACGCCGTCCGGGCCGAAGCGCGCATCCCGTCCCTTGGCCTGTTTGTCGAGGGCCAGCAGAACATGGTCCGGTCCGATCGGGACCTGATCGAAGCGGATGCCGATCGCATCGTAGAGCGCGTTGGCCACCGCCGGCGGCACTGGCAGCAGCGGCCCCTGGCCGCACTCCTTGGCGCCGAACGGGCCTTCGGGGTCGGGGGCCTCCACCAGAAAGGTGGTGACCGGCGGCATGTCCTTGGCGGTGTGGCTCTTGTAGTCCAGCAGCGATGGGATCTTGTGCAGCCCGCGGCGGTAGACCATCTCCTCCATCATCGCTTCGCCGAGGCCCATGTAGACCGAGCCCTCGACCTGTCCCTCGACCAGCAGCGGATTGATCGGCTTGCCGCCGTCGTGGGCGATCCAGATCTGGTCGATCACGTACTCGCCGGTCTCGGTGTCGACGTGCAGCTCGATCGCACAGGCGGAGTAGCTGTAGGAGGGGGACGGTCCGACACCTGCGCCGCGGTAGCGGCCAGCTGACTTGGGCGGTTTGTAGCTGCCGACCGAGCCGAGTGTGCCGAACTTGGACTCGGCCAGGTTGGCGCAGCGGATGAACGGGATCATCCGCTCTGGTTGCTTGCGGACGAAGATCTCGTTCTCGATCGCCACCAGCTCGCCGGGCCGGCATTCCAGTTCATCGGCTGCCACCTCGAAGAGCATCTCGCGCAATTTCTCGGCTGCCTGGATCGCGGCGTTGCCGGTCATCACGGTGACGCGCGAAGAGTAGCTGCCCAGGTCGACCGGGGTCAGATCGGTGTCGGCGGTGACGACCTGCACGTCTCGCACACGGCAGCCGAGAACCTCGGCGACGATATAGGCCAGGATCGAGTCGGAGCCCTGGCCGATGTCGGTCGAGCCGCAGAAGCAGGTCACGCCGCCGCCGCGGTCGATCTTCAGCTGCACTCCGGAGTGGGGCATCTTGTTCCAGTAGATCGGCAGCCCGGCGCCCGAAATGTAGGAGCTGCAGGCGAAGCCGATGCCGTGTCCATGGGGCAGCTTGCCCCACTTCTCGCGGAAGCCAGAGGCCTCGGCCACGGTGTCGAGGCACTCCCCCAGACCGATGCTGGTCACCCGCAGGTAGTTGCAGGTCAGGGTGTTCTCTGGCACCAGGTGCCGGCGGCGGATCTCGATCGGGTCGAGCCCCAGCTCCTCGGCCACCTTGTCCAGCTGGCACTCCAGCGCGAAGCGGGGCTGCGGCGTGCCGTGTCCTCGCTTGGGTCCGCAGGGCGGCTTGTTGGTGAAGGTCCGGATGCCCTCGAACTTGTAGTGCGGGACATTGTAGGTCACGGTCTGCAGCGCGCCGGTGTAGTAGGTGCTGGCCACGCCGTAGCTGCCGTATCCGCCGCCATCCAGGAATGAACGGAAGTGCAGCGCGGTGATCGCGCCGTTCTTCTTGTAGCCCGTCTTGATCCACATCAGCACCGGGTGGCGGCCGCGATGACAGTAGAATACCTCCTCGCGTGTCAGGCAGATCTTGACTGGCCGGCCGAGGATCATCGCCAGCTTGCAGGCGCAGACCTCGTGGTTGAACGGGTCGGTCTTGCCACCGAACCCGCCGCCGTTGGGGGTGGCGATCACGCGAATCTGGCTGGCCGGCATCTCGAGCACCTTGGCCAGTGCGCGGTGTACATAGTGTGGTGTCTGTGTCGAACTCCAGAGGGTCAGCTTGCCGTCCGGGTTGTATGCGGCCACACAGGCGTGTTGCTCCAGTGCCAGGTGGGTGTTGCCCTGGTAGAAGAAGACGTCTTCGCGGATCAGGTCCGCTTCGGCGAACCCCTCGTCCACCTCGCCGAATTCGAGTCCGACGATCTTGTGGATGTTTCCCCGGTCGCCGTAGTCGTGAATCAGTAGATCGGTCTGGTCGAGCGCTTCCTGGACCGACATGATCGGCTCGAGCACCTCGTACTCCACCTCGATCAGTTCCAGTGCTTCTTCGGCGATCTCGGCGGTGAGAGCCGCCACACAGGCCACCGGATCCCCCACGAAGCGGACCTTCTCCAGCGCCAACGCCCCCTCATCTTGACTGACCGGTAGGATACCGTACTGAATCGGCATGATATCCCCGGTGATCACGGCCAGCACACCGGGGTGAGCCTCCGCCTTGCTCTTGTCGATCGAGAGGATCTTGGCGTGTGGGTGGATCGACCGCAGCAGCTTGGCGTGGACCATCCGCGGCAGCATCAGGTCGTCGGCGAAGACGGTCTGGCCAAGCACCTTGGCCATCGCGTCGACCTTCGGCAGCGGTTTGCCCACGACGTTCGTGGTCTGCTTCTCACTCATCCGACATCTCCCGCAGTCATTCGCTCGGCTGCCAGCTCGATCGCCTCGAAGATCTTGATGTAACCGGTGCAGCGGCAGAGGTTGCCCGAAATGGCCTCGGCGATCTCCTCCCGTGTCGGGGCGTCGTTCTCCTCGAGAAGCGCCTGGGCGGTCAGCAGGATGCCCGGTGTGCAGTAGCCACACTGGGCCGCTCCCAGCTCGTAGAAGGCTTGCTGCAGCGGATGGGGCGTGGCGCTCTCGGCTAGACCCTCGACGGTGGTGATCTCGCGCTCCTGTAGCGCGATCGGTAGAGCCAGGCAGGATAGCACCGGCTCGCCGTCGACCAGCACGCAGCAGGTGCCGCACTCACCCACTTCGCAGCCATGCTTGGTGCCGGTCAGGCCCAGATCTTCGCGGAGCACCTCGAGCAACGTCTTGTGGACTTCAGCGGCGACCTGGCGGCTCTCGCCGTTCACGTTCAAATTCAGTAGCTGTTTCACGAACTGGATTATATCGCCCAGTTCTGAGCAAAGAAATTATTCCCCGACTTCAGCGGAGGGCTGACGACTCTTCTGGGGGCCGGCGTCGGGCAGGGTGTGATGTTGTGATGTCACCGGGTGGTGCCCCTGACCGACTGGGTTCCGATACTGTAGCTGCGCTTTCTCGGGAGACTCAGGGGTGGTCGGATCGTTCTCGATACCCAGTGCGGGGTCGATTGTCGTGGCTGACGGGGAGCCTCGAGGTCATCTGCGCCGTGGCTGTTATCGACTCTCGAGCTGTCGGCCGAGATCATTTTGCGGTAGGACCGATGACTGGATCGACTTCGCGACCCCGCGATGGCCAGGAGATCCCGGCTCTGAGCGATCAGCGGGCGGCTGGGGTTCGCTCGTGGGCGAACTTGTCGAGCTCGGACGGCACCGGGATGGGGTAGTTGCCGTCAAAGCAGGCTGTGCAGTAATCGTCCGGTCGGCTGACCGATTTGAGCAGTGCTTCCTGGCTGAGAAAGCCGAGGCTGTCCAGGTTCAGCTGTTCGCGGATCTCTTCGAGCGTGTGGTTGGCCGCGAGCAACTCCGCTCGTGTCGGGAAGTCGATCCCGAAATAGCAGGGATGTCGGTGGGGCGGGCAGGAGATGCGCAGGTGGACCTCTTCGGCGCCGGCGTTGCGCAGGTACTGAATCCGATTGCGGCTGGTCGTGCCGCGGATCATCGAGTCGTCGACGATGATCACTCGCTTGCCCTTGACCACTTCCTTTACCACGTTGACCTTGAGCCGAACGCTGAAGTCCCGCTGTCCCTGGGAGGGCTGAATGAAGGTCCGTCCGACGTAGTGGTTGCGGATGAAACCGTGTTCCAGGGGGATGCCCGAGGCCTGCGAGTAGCCCAAGGCCGCCGAGTTGCCCGAGTCGGGAACCGGCACGACGATATCCCCTTCGACCGGGTGCTCCGAGGCCAGCAACTGGCCCAGCCGCTTGCGCACCTCGTGGACGGTTTCGCCGAAAATGCGAGAGTCCGGTCGAGCGAAGTAAATGTGCTCGAAGATGCAGTGACTCAGGGGCCGCTCGCCGCGCGGGGCGAAGCGGCGGCTCTCGATCCCGTCCTGGGTGATCCAGAGCATCTCCCCCGGCTCGATCTCGCGGATCGCCGTGGCGTCGATCAGGTCCAGTGCGCAGGTCTCGCTGGAGAGCACGTGGGCTCCGTCCACTTCGCCGAGCCAGAGCGGTCGCCAGCCGCCCGGGTCACGCACGGCGACCATCGCGTCGGGGGAGAGAAACAACAGAGAGAACGAGCCCTGGATCCGGTTGAGCACCAGTGACAGGCCATGGGCGTCGAATCGCAGTGAAGGCTTGGCCATCAGATGCAGGATGACCTCGCTGTCGTTGGTCGTCTGGAAGATCGACCCCATCGTCTCTAGTTCGTTGCGCAGCTCATCGGCGTTGACCAGGTTTCCGTTGTGGGCCACGGAGAGTTGGCCGCGCGAAGAGCTGACGCACAGCGGTTGGACGTTGTCGATCGTCGAGCTGCCCTTGGTCGAGTAGCGGACGTGGCCGATTGCGGTCGGATTGCGCAGCGACTCCAGGCAGGCCTCGTCGAAGCAGTCGGCGACGTAGCCCATCGACCGATGATATTTCAGGGTGGCTCCGTTGCTGGAGCAGATGCCGGCGCTCTCCTGGCCCCGATGCTGGAGTGCGTACAGTCCCAGATAGGTCATCTGCACGGCCTCGGGATGTCCGAACACGCCAAACAACCCGCAGGCCTCCCTTGCTTTGGGCTCGAACTGGATCACCCGGACAGTATAGTCGAAGCCCTGGTGATGTCACGAGCAGAGGAACTTCTTCGCAATGCGGTGCTGTATTGCCTGATCAGCGGACCTCGGGCGCTGGACCTGACCCGAGCGGCAGTGGCCGGCGGGGCTCAGGTGGTGCAGCTGCGGGACAAGCAACTGAGCGATCGGGCGTTGGTCGGGCTGGCTGTTCGGATGGCGGGAATCTGTCACGAAGCGGGTGCGCTGCTGATCGTCAACGATCGGCCGGACATCGCTCGAGTGGCGGGTGCGGACGGGGTGCATCTGGGGCAGGAAGATCTGCCGGTGGCCGCCGCGCGGAAGATCCTGCCGGACCGCCTGGTTGGCGTTTCCACCCACTCGGACGCCGAGATCGAAGCTGCGCTGGCCGATGGGGCCGACTATCTGGGCATCGGTTGCTGCTTTCCCTCCGCGACGAAGGAGGTGGCGCAGCAGTCGGGATTGGAGCTCGTTTCCCGCTGGTCGGGGAGGCTAGACCGGCCGTACTTTCCGCTCGGCGGGATCACCCTGGAGCGGGTGGGTCAGGTGCTGGCCCGGGGCGCTCGGTCGGTGGCGGTGGGCAGCGCCGTCTGCGACGCGGAAGACCCACAGCGGGTGGCCCGGACGTTTCGGCAGCGGCTCATTGCGGGCGCTTCTGTTTGATCGCCGGCTCCAGGGCGGTCGGCCATCGAGCCAGGCGACCGCCCAAAGGCTGGAATCCGTTAGGTGAGAGGTCCTGGCCGAGAATCGGTGTAAGATGCGTCGATGCAGACCTCATCGATTCGCCTGGGTGATCCCGACCTCCGCTTCATCGAACTCAGCCACCCGCTTCATGCGGAGATTCCGATCTGGCCCGGGGGTGAGCCGTTCGAGCTCGAAAACCTGGCGATGCACGGGGACGGCTATTACGCCAATCGTTTTCGGATGGGCGAGCACAGTGGAACCCATATGGACGCACCGCTGCACTTCGTTGCCGGCCGTCCGAGCATCGACGAGGTCCCGGCGCGGCAGCTGTTTGCGCCGGTGGTTCTGCTTGACGTCGCCGTACAGTCTGCGAAGGACCCCGACTATGAAGTGTCGATC
>CAZANL010000196.1:0-7975 GCA_964486115.1 uncultured Planctomycetota bacterium | reverse complement strand
TTCCAGCCGGCGCCGCAGCTTGTGTCGTCGCTGATCGGCGTCATCACCGCGAACAGCCTCGGCGGACAGCCGCCAGCGCGACGGCACGTCAATATGACGGGCCAGCAACGCCCGCAGCTGCTCGTGTGTCTCTCGCTGGTCGACCCAGCGAGCCACGCCGGGACTTTCGACCTGGAGGATCAGCGTCTGTCCGCGGACAGACACCTGGCACACGGTGCGTAGTAAGTCTGCCCCAGGGCCGCCCTCGAGCGACCCTTGGATTTCGGGCCAGCACCCCGGAAGCGCCTCCCAGGGCTGGCGCGGACCGGCCGCCACCGAATCAGCCAACGGCGCCTGCCGCTCGAGCAGGCCGGCCAGCCCCCAGCAGACCCGCGGCCGATCCAGCGAATAATCCCCGACACAGGCCGGGCAACCCCCGTCGCAGGGACAGTCCGCCACCAGCTTGAGCGCTCCGCGCAAGATCTCCTCCGACAGATCGAAGGCCTTGACCGCGAAGCCGATACCGCCCGGGTGGTTGTCGTAACAGACCAGTGCCGTCGCTGTTCGGTGTGTCTGCGGATCGACTGCCTTGAAGGTCGTGCCCAGCAGGTCGGAACGCTCTCCCATCGTTCGCATCCGGGCCACCGCCCGTACGGCATGGACCATTCCTTGTAATGTGTCGCTGTCCTCGGTCCCGAGCGCCTCGAGCACGTCCTCCGGAACGACCCACCAGACCGCCTCCGTTTCCAGCTCGATCGCCAGCTCCTGATGCAGCTGTTCGTACCCCAGGTTCTGGTGTGTATGGAACTGCAGCATCTTGTAGCCGACCACCATATCGTCGACTCGCACGTCGCCGAAGACCACGCGGGTTCGCCCCACCAGGGCATCCCGCTGGGAGCCCAACACGTCGATCTGCGTTCGCACATCCGGCTGGGTGTAGAAGTTCTGCTCGACCGGCACGACGGTCGCCGAGTGCGCCACCAGATCGAGCTTTTCCACCTGGTATTGCAGCCCATCGTGCAGATAGATCGCCCGGGTATGCGCCTCGCGGTAGACCTGCCAGCGGGTCATCTCGGTCAGTGTGTCGCCGGTCTGCCGATTGACCACCTTGAACCGGTCCCCATCGGTATTGCGCAGACTGAAGTCGCCCGCCGGAAAAGCGTCACCGGTCCAGTGCCAGGCACCGTAAACCGGCGTCAGCTCTCCCGCCTCTTCCAGCACCGGGATCACCTCTCCCAGATCGGGCCAGATCGCCGCGTCGTCGATTGTCAGCGGAAGTTCCGCCGCGGCGCAACGGATGTGCGCTAGCTGCACCGTGAGATTCTCCGGATCGACGACCGCGTTCTCGGTCGGCTGCCCCACCAGCCAGTCCTGGTCCTGACCGATGTACTGGTCGACCGGGTTCATCGCCAGCATCAGGATCGCGTGGGCCCGCCGTCCTCTGCGTCCGGCGCGACCGATCTGCTGCCAGAAGCTGGCCCGGGTACCCGGGAAGCCACCCTGCACCACGACCTCCAGCGCGCCAATGTCGATCCCGAGCTCCAGGGCGTTGGTCGACACCACGCCCAGCAGACGCCCGTCGATCAGCTGCTGTTCCACCTTTCGCCGCTCCAGAGGCGTGTAGCCTCCCCGATAGGCGGCCAGCAGTCGGGACTCATCATGATCTCGGTCCACCCGGGAGAGCCGGTCGCGTGCTTCCTTGAGCACCACTTCGGTCTGCTTGCGCCCACGACAGAAGGCGATCGTCTTGCGACGCTGTCGAACCAGATGCGGCAGGAGCGCCGCCAGTTCGGACCCCACGCCACGACGCATCCCGTTTTCCATCAAGGGCGGCATCCAGAAGTGGATTCGCTGCCCTGCGGAGGGGGAGCCGTCACGATCGATCAGCCTGAAACGCCGGTGACAGAGCCGCTCTGCCAGCTCGCTCGGGTTGGCGATCGTGGCGGACGAGCAGAGGAACTGCGGCTCGCTGCCATAGTGCTTGCAGATACGCAGCAGCCTGCGCACCAGGTTGCTGAAGTGCGCGCCGAAGGCCCCGCGGTAAATATGCATCTCGTCCACCACGATGAAACGAACGTGGCGAAAGATGTGAGCATATCCTTGTCTCCCGTGCGCCGGCAGCAGCCCGGAGTTGAGCATGTCCGGATTGGTCAGCACGAGATTGGCGCTCTCGCGGATCAGGCGACGCTCGGCCGGCGGGGTATCGCCGTCATAGACCCCCGCCTGCAGCGCCGGGCCGTCACTACAGGCCACCTCTTCGAGCAGAGCGATCAGGCTTCTCAGCTGATCCCGACCCAGCGCTTTGGTCGGATAGAGCAGGAGAGCCCGGGCGGAGGGATCCTCGAGCATGGTCTGCAGCACCGGGGCCAGGAACGCCAGCGACTTGCCGCTAGCGGTCCCTGTCGTGATAACCACGTGCTCTCCCCGCCCCGCCGCCGTGAACATCTCCGCCTGGTGGCTGTAGAACCGCTCGATCCCCCACTGCTCTAGCGCCCGACGCAGGACCGGATGCACCCTGGACGGAATCGGGGCATAGCGGGGCTCTCGCCCCGGTATTTCACGGGTCGCAATAATGCGGTTCTCGAAGCGACCAAGATCGAGCATGCAGCCACAGGGAGACTAACGCGAGGGTGGGACATCTGGCCTTCCGACCGGCCGGAATCTCAGACCTCAGGCAGGCGGATCTTCAGCGCTGCCGAGAGATAGAGCGCCGGGATCCACGGTCCCCGGACACAGCGATCGAGGAGGCGGGTCCGGTGCTGCCGACCCTCTCAGCCTTTCCAACAGCCGCCCCCACGGCCTGGGCCAACCCTCCCGTGATCCCCCCTTGTCGAGGCTGATCGCCACCCCGAGCAGCAGACAGACCCCGCCCCAGAAGACGGGCACCAGCCCCTGAAAATGCTCGTTGGTGCGGGCCAGGCGGTGGGTCGTCTCCCCCAGGTGCATCGTGGAGAGCACCCCGTTGAAGATCAACACCCTGAAATAGAGCGGCTCCCAGCTCAGCAGGTAGCTGACGGCCGGAACACCGATCAGCAGCAACAGGTAGGGCGTCAGCACCCAGAGGTCCAGTGACTGCCGGACGGCCAGCGCCCCCACCAGCAACCCGGCTGTTCCCAGGATGCCCAGCCGCAGTATCCGCTTCGCAAGTCGATCGTTGAAAAACAGACCGATGACCAGCATTCCCCCGACCAGCAGATTGGTCGGCAAAGCGTGATTGAAATCCAGGTACCAGCCGCTGCCGAGGAGGAGTTCAGGTGTGCCAGTGATGCCGACCAGCACCAGCAGCGCTCGCCAGGATGCTGGCTGCCGCCAGAGCAAGGCCAGCTGCAGCGCTGCGATGACGCCCAGCGCCAGCCCACCCGGCCAGCCCAGCAGGTCACCCGGCGAGGTGCTGTCAAAGCCAATCCGCGACGCGACGAGCAGGGAGAAGACCATTCCGACCTCCGCCTCGCGCCAGCCTCGCAGCCAGGCCACCCCATAGAACGCCAGCATGCCGAGTACCGCCTGCCAGACCGGCGATCCGACGACCGAAACCACCTTGCGGAGAAATCGGGCGTCAGTGGTCTGCCCGAACACACCAGGAAAAGAGAGCACCAACATCAGCAGCGGCAGGCCGAATGCCACCCAGCGCAACACGGGCTGGTCTTCGACCCGTGACATCTCCAGCATCAGCACCGCCCCCGCGAGCAACACCGGCCAGAGAAAATACAGACCGAACGGGTCCACCGACTGATGGCCCGGATAAAACGACACGCAGAACAGATAGCTGCGCAGGCCAATCCCGACCAGCATCAGCAGGAACAGCGACCAGGGATAGAGCGGCCAGCCCCAGGGCGTGCCGTTGTCCGACACGTAAGAGGCCCCCCGGCGGATCGCGGGCAGCAACGTCAGCAGCATCAATCCAGCGGCAGCCGGGAAACCCAGCAAGGCGAGCGCCAGCAATCGGCGGTCCGCGGGGTCGACGCTGGCTACCAGGAGCGGATAGAGAAAGAAGAGCGTCAGCAACCCGTGATACGGCAGCCGAAACAGCACGGGAAGCCGCAGACGCAACCCTTGAATGAGCGCCTCGGAGACCAGCATCGACAACCCGAGCCCCAGGCCGAGTAGCAGCCCGCCGGTTCGGAGGCTGTCCTGGACGATGTCATCGAATCCGACCGAGATCGTCAGCAGCAGCAAGACCACTGCCAAAACAATGGTGCGAGCATCCTCCCAGACCCGGCACAGTCTGACGATGAGAATCGCCGCCAACGCGAGCATTATCGTGTAGCCTGCCAGGCAGGCCAGCAGCGTCCAGACGCCGATCCCTTGGGGCGCCCGGACTGACTGATGCAGCCCGTGCAGGACCAGCCCCGCGCTGATCACGTAAAACGGGTTGTGATTGTAGAAAAGTCGGCCGAGCGTATTCATTCCTCACCAGAGACATAGGGCCTGAGCGGCCGGTTGTGCGGTTTTTTCGCGATTTGCCGAGGAACCCGGCTGATGGCTTGCCAGGGGGCAGGGGCACGGATAGGATGGCGTTTTAACATAACGTTCATAAACGCTCATAGAGGGGGAATCCATGTATCGCCTGACACTCTGCCTGACCACCGCCGCTTGCTTGTTCTTTTCGAGTGTGGTCTGGGCTCAAATGGATGACGAACCACAGCCAGAAAAAGCACCCACCGTCAGCCAGGCGTTCAAGACGCTCGATAACCAGGCTCGGACCTGGCGCCCGAAGAAGTGGACCAACGAGACACGCGTCGATTTCTACCAGAAGATCCAGACCGAATTCGCCAACTTCTACTTAGCAAACATTGATCGGGCGTCCTCCGCGCAGGACTACTTCGCGCTGGGCCGCGCAGCCTATTCCGGCCGGATGTTCACCGAGGCGCTGGCCTCTTATGACAAGGCCTTGCCCAACCTCGATGGCTCCGAAAAGCAGCTGGCCAGCTACAACCGGATCAACGTGCTGCGCCGCCTCAGGCGTTACCAGGCCGCCCTGGATTCGATCGACGGTTTCAGCGAGACGTTCCCCGAATCGAATAAACTGAAAGGACTCAAGCGCGTCCGCGCATCCGTGGCGGCGGACGTGGCCAAGACCCAGATGATCGGCCAGGCCGCTCCCCCACTCGGCATCGAGAAGACGCAAGGCGCCGAGGGCATCAGCCTGGCCGCCCTGAAGGGCAAGGTCGTGCTGGTCGACTTCTTCGCCACCTGGTGCGGCCCCTGCCGCAAGGTGATCCCACATCTGGTGCAGCTGCAAGATAAGCACCGCAAGGCCGGGCTGGTCGTGGTTGGCGTGACCAAGCTGTACACCCGCGGCTACCTCAACCAGCAGTACGTCAAGGAAATGACTCCAGAGGCGGAGTACAAGCTGAACCTGGACTTCCGCACGGAGTGGAAGCTCAACTACCCGGTCGCCTTCTCCAAGGGGGCTGGCAAGACGTACAACGTGCGTGGCATCCCGACCGTGTTCTTGATCGACCGGGACGGCGTCATCCGCCACTTCCAGGTCGGCGCGGGCAACACCGAGAAGCTGGACATGAAGATCGCCGAGTTGCTCAGCAAGTCGGCTAGCAACGAGAGCGGCGACTCCAAGTAATACCCACGATCCTGAGGTTCTTCGCATGCGAGGCATCCCTCGGCTGATCGTGCTGCTTCTGGCTCTTTCGATGGCCAGCGCGGCGTGGGCACAGGAAGACCCACGGCCCGCGCTGGCCATCGTCGACGCCAGAGTCGTTCTCTCACCAACCCGGACGCTCCCGGTAGCCAACGTCGTCATCCGCGATGGGATCATCACTGCCGTCGGCCCTGAGGCGCCGGTCCCTCACGATGCGCGCCGAATCAAGGGCAAGGGGCGGGTGGTCTACGCGGGCTTCATCGACGGCCTGACCCACAGCGGCTACGAGTTCGGCAAGACGGCGGAGAAGGTGGCCAAGGGCCGCTCGGAGCTGGGCTGGGACCGCAAGGCCCAGGTGCCCGTC
Organism: uncultured Planctomycetota bacterium; assembly: GCA_964486115.1. Classification (GTDB taxonomy): domain Bacteria; phylum Planctomycetota; class JACQVV01; order JACQVV01; family CAZANL01; genus CAZANL01. The sequence continues at coordinate 2,033 of CAZANL010000196.1, read as the reverse complement.
GGCATGGATCCGGCCCGTCGCAACGGCATCTGGGCCACTCGTCAGGTCTATCGCAATCTGGTCTGGGACGGCAGCAGCTGGAGCGACCACCGCAAGCACGGCTTCACCGCCGGCCTGATCGCACCCAAGGGAGGATTCGTCGCCGGGCGCAGCGCGATCGTCTCCTACTCGGGAGCCCTCCCACGCCATGCGCTGCTGGGCTATGACAACGCACAACACATCCACCTGGACTTTCGACAGCGCGGTTACCCGTCCACGGTGATGGGCACGCTGGCCTATCTACGCCAGCTGTTCAGTGACGCCCGCTGGCACGCGCAAGCCTGGCAGATCTATCGTAAGTCGGGCCAGAAGGGGCTGCGTCGGCCACCGCTGGACCAGGAATTGATGGCCATCAACACCAGCAGCTACTTCATCTTCCACGCCCAGACCGAAAACGAAATCCACCGCGCCATCGGCCTGGCCGAGGAATACGGACTGCGAGCGGGCATCGCGGGTGGACGCTTCGCCTACAAGACGATCGAGCGGCTACAGCACAGCAAGGTGCCGGTGATCCTCTCGCTGGCCTGGCCGGAGCCGCCCAAGGATCCCGACGCCAAGCCCAAGAAAACGAACAAGAAGCCGAGCACCCCGACCCCGGCAAAACCGACCGACCGACCAGCCAAACCGCCCACTCCGAAGGCCAAGGCGGATACTCCCAAGGCCAAGCCTGTGCCTCGCAAGAGGGGCAAGGGCCGAAAGCGGGGCGACGACGGGCTGCCCCCCAAACGTGCACAGCGACAGCATTTCGCCAACTGGAAAGAGGAAGTCCGCTGCGCCATCGCGCTGCAGAAGGCTGGCATACCGTTCGTCTTCAGCACCGAGGGCATCGGCCCGCAGAAGGCACTGGAGCGGGTCCAGCAGTTGATCGGCTGGGGACTGCCGGCCAAGGCCGCACTGACCGCCTTGACCACCCGGCCGGCCTCGCTGTACCTCGGTAACACGACGCTGGGTAGGGTCCAGGTCGGAGGCGCTGCTCATCTACTGGTCTGCAGCGGCACGCTGGGCAAGAAGCTGCAAGTCCAGCAGGCGATCGTCGATGGCCGGCTATTCACCGTGGCCGACCGCGGCGGCCCCTCCGGCAAGCCGCTCGTCGACCTGAGCGGCCAGTGGAAGCTCTCGAGCAGCAGCAGCTTCGGCACGTTCACCGGGACCGCGACGGTCATTCAGGCCAAGAACGGCAAGCTGTCCGGCAAGATCGTCTCTCGCTTCGGCACGGCAAAGATCACCCAGGGCAAGGTCGGAGGCAAGCAGTTCGTCTTCACCGCCGCGATGCCTTTCGGAAAGCAGACACTCTCGATGGAGTTCAGTGGCAGCCTGATCGACGGGCAGATCAACGGCACGGCCACATTCAGCTGGGACGGCAAGACCCGGGACTTCACCGCCGTGCGGCCCAAGGAGCACCGCTAAAATGCGCCAGATGATCCTGCTGACGTTGCTCGTCAGCCTGCTCGGCAGTGTCGCGCACACGGAGGAGCCCAGGACCGAACTGGACACCGACCGTGTACCGAAGATCAAGACCGGAGGCAGCTGCGTCCTGGCCAACGGCGTGTTCCTGACTGCCACCGGGCGGACGGTCGAGGGAGACATGCTGATCCGCGAAGGCATCATCGCTGGCCTGGGCCAGATCGAGCGACCCGCGGGCGTGATGGTGATCGACCTCAAGGGACAGCACGTGATCCCCGGCGTGATCGACTGCCACAGCCACATCGCGATCCAGGGCGGTGTCAACGAAGCCCGGGACACGATCACCGCCGAGGTGCGCATCGGCGACTCGATCAACCATCGCGACATCTCGATCTATCGTGCGCTGGCCGGCGGAACGACGACCGCCAATCTCCTGCACGGCAGCGCCAACCCGATCGGTGGACAGAACGCCGTGATCAAGCTGCGCTACGGCAAGCCGGCGCGCGAGCTGCGTTACCTCAAGGCGCCCCGGGGAATCAAGTTCGCGCTGGGTGAAAACGTGGTGCGTGGCGGCAACTTTCCCGGCACCC